>NZ_JBSGIW010000041.1:0-62762 GCF_053605265.1 Streptomyces sp. NPDC003943
GGAGGGCGCGGACGGAGCCGGAGCCACGACGGTCAGCCCTGGCGGGCCTTGGCGCGCGGGTCCTTGCGGTTGATCACGTAGATCCGGCCGCGGCGGCGGACCACCTGGGCGCCGGGGCGCGCCTTCAGGGAGCGGAGGGAGTTGCGTACCTTCATGAGGATCCTTCCGGTGTGCGGGGGGGAGCGACAGGCGTCAGCGCTGCTCGCGGAACTCGACGTGGGCGCCGAGGACGGGGTCGTACTTGCGCAGAACGAGCCGGTCGGGGTCGTTCTGGCGGTTCTTGCGGGTCACGTAGGTGACGCCGGTGCCGGCCGTGGACCTGAGGGTGACCACGGGGCGCTGGGTGGTGCGGGACATGAGTGCTCCTTCCGGCTGCGGCCGAGCCGATATCTTTGACTCGGCCATGTCAGCCACCCCCTGCAACACCAGCACCCGCGCTCGCATTCCCCCGCACCCCCGCCGAGCGGATAAGGTGCCGGGCGAGATCCGGAATCCAGCCACTCCGTGGCTGCGCCGTTCCGCAGTTCCGTACGGGGAGAACAAGCTTGATGAGTGGTCAGCAGTCGGGCAGCAGCGCCGGCACCTCCGCGGTCTTCCAGCCGCTCGCCGCGGACGATCCCACGATGGTCGCGGGCTACCGGCTGGCCGCCCGGCTCGGCGCCGGTGGCATGGGCAAGGTGTATCTGTCGTACACGCCCGGTGGCCGCCCCGTGGCCGTCAAGGTCATCCGTCCCGAGTTCGGCGAGGACGCGGAGTTCCGCCGCCGCTTCGCCCAGGAGGTTCGCTCCGCGCAGCGGGTGCAGGGGCTGTACACGGCGCCCGTGATCGACGCCGACGCCGAGGGCGCGCATCCCTGGCTCGCCACCGCCTACGTCCCCGGCCCTTCGCTCGCGGACGCGGTGGTGGCGCACGGAGCGCTGCCGGTCGAGACGGTGCTGCTGCTGGTCGCGGGGATGGCCGAGGCGCTCCAGGTGATCCACGGCGCCGGCCTCGTGCACCGCGACCTGAAGCCGTCGAACGTGCTGCTGGCCGCCGACGGGCCCCGGGTGATCGACTTCGGCATCGCGCACGCCGCCGACGCCACCTCGCTCACCGGCAGCGGCGTCACCATCGGCACGCCGGCCTTCATGGCGCCCGAGCAGGCAGCCGGCAGCCGGGTCACCCCGGCCACCGACGTCTTCGCGCTGGGTCAGGTCGCGGCGTACGCCGCGGCGGGGCTGCCCGCGTTCGGCGAGGGGTCCTCGCACGGCGTGCTGTACCGGATCGTGCACGAGGAGCCGGACCTGAGCGCGGTCCCCGAGCGGCTGCGGGAACTGGTCACCCGCTGTCTCGCCAAGGATCCCGCGGCCCGGCCGACCGTCGCCGAGGTCATCCGGCTCTGCCAGGAGGCCAACGCGGCGACCGTGCTGCGCCGCCCCGAGGACTGGCTGCCCGGCGCGGTCTCGGCCGACATCACGCTGCGCGCCGCGACCCCCGCGCCGGCGCCTCCGGTGCCACAGGCGCCCCCCACGCCGCAGCCGCCGGCGCACGCTCCGGTCCAGCCGACGCCTCAGCCGCCGGTGCAGCCGCCGACCCAGGCGCCGGTGCAGGGCCTGCCGCACCCGGCCACCGCGCCCGCCGTGGCGTACTCCCCCACGGCGCCCGCGGCCCCGGCGACCGGTCCGGTGCCCGCCCCACCGCAGGCGCCCGGCTACGCGTACGCCCCGACGCAGGGCGTGGGCGGCCCCGCGCCGTACCCGACGCAGTACCCCGGCGCCCCCACCCCGTACCCGGGACAGCAGCCGCAGGCCCCGGCGCCGCGCCGGAACGCGGCCAAGCGGACCCTGCTGGTGGGCCTCGCCGCCGCACTCGTCTTCGGCGTGGGCGGCGCGAGCCTCGCGTACGTGCTCACGAAGGACGACGACCGGCAGAGCGCCTCCGGCGACAAGGGCAAGTCCAGCGGCTCCACGAGCAGTTCCACGGGCAGTTCCTCGAACGGTTCCTCGGGCGGCGCGCAGCCGAGCGGCAAGCCGTCCGCCAAGCAGGAGCCGAAGCCGATGGAGTTCAAGAACATCAACCTCACCGCCGGCTACCACCTGACGCTCGGCGACGACGTCGTACGCCCGCAGGACGGCGAGGACGGCGGGTACGAGCTGTCCTACGACACCGGCGGCTATCTGGACGCCGAGAGCACCGGCGGGAACCTGGTGCTGCTCGATCCGGGGCAGGAGGGTTCGCTCGCCACCTGCCGCGCGGAGACCCGGTTCACCGAGGAGGTGTACGTGAACAAGCTGTCGCCGGGCCGCCAGCTCTGCGTGACCACGGGCACCGGCCACCTGGGCCTCGTCACGGTGAAGGCATTCTCCCCGGAGGGCTCGCCCAGCACGTACATGACGCTCGACCTCACCGTGTGGCGGAACGCCGCGGCCTCCGGCTCGGGCAGCTGATCCCACCGGGAGCACCGGAGCAGCAGGGGTCAGGAAGCCGCCGGGACCTCACCGGGGCGGTCGGCGACCGCCTTGGTGAGGACGGCGGTGGTGCCGTCGGCGACCGCCTTGGCGAGGACGGCGGAGCCGGCGCCGGCGAGGACCGTGCGTTCGCCGAGGAAGGCGGAGGTCGTACGGTCGAAGATCCACTGGGTCTGTTCGCCGTGGGCTGTACGGGCCACCGCGACGCCCTCGCGGCCCGCAACCGTGCCGGCGGGGCGGGCTGGCTATCGGCTGACGGCGACGGCGAAGCGGCCGCGCGGAAGCGTGACGGCGGCCTGGACGTTCACGTCGGCCACGACCAGGACCCCGACGGAACTGCCGCTCAGCGTCGTGCGGTTCACCCCGCCGCTCGGCCCGGACGGTTCGGCGGCGCCGCGCCGGGCCGGCTATGTCGGCGTGGCGGTACGGGCCGCGGCGGAGCGGTCGGGCTGCGGTCGCTGACCGTGTCCGTGTCGACGGACGGTGGCGCCGCCTGGACTCGGATCCCGGTAAGGGGCGGGCGTATCGCCGTCACGAGCTCCGGGCCGGGCAGGTCGGTCTCGCTGCGGGCAGAGCTCACCGACACGTTCGGCAACACCCTCACCCGGACCCACATCGACGCGTACGTCACGAGCACCACCACCTCCACGAATCCCTGAACTGCCGTGAAGTTATCTAACACTCCCTGATCTTCCCTGTCATTCCCTTTTTCATGCTACGTTGGGTGACGACAGGGAAGGTGGGGTGAGGAATCCGGTGCAGGAGTTCTGCACGGTCGAGCAGGTCGCGGACCTCCTCGGCCTGCACGTGAAGACCGTGCGCGGGTACGTACGCGACGGGCGGCTCCGGGCGACCCGGGTCGGCCGGCAGTACCGGATCACGCGAGGGGACCTGGAGTCGTTCACCGGCGTGCCCGTGTCCGCGGCCGCGCCGACCGCCAGGCTCGCCCACTCGTCCACCCCCGCCGCGCCCCGCGGGCCGCTCGCGGACGTGTCGACCATCGTGCAGGTCGACGAGGTGGACCGGCACACGGCCGACCGGCTCAGCAACGCGGTCATGGCCACCGTGTTCGGACGGCACGGCGACGAAGGGGCACCCGGTGGCCGGCTGAGAGTGGAGACGGTCTTCGACGAGGACCGGAACTCGCTGAAGTTCGTGATCCTCGGTGACCTCGACACGACCGCCGACCTGCTGAAGGTTCTCGACGCACTGATCGGAGGCATCCGGTGAACGTCTTCCAGGACATCCACGGCACACCCGTGCTGCTGTGCGCGGCCGACGGCCCGCTCGTGCACGGCGAGCGGGACGCGACCGATCTGATCGGCGAAGGCTCCTACGGCGGGGCCGCGTGGGTGGCGGTGCCGGTGGAACGGTTCCCGGACGACTTCTTCCGGCTGCGGACGCGGATCGCCGGGGACATCGTCCAGAAGTTCGCCCAGTACCGGGTCGGACTGGCCGTCGTGGGCGACATAGCCCGCCACCTGGAGGGGAGTTCGGCGCTCCAGGACTTCGTCCGGGAGTGCAACCGGGGCACCCAGATCTGGTTCGTCCCCGACACCGAGGCCCTCGCCGCGCGGCTCACTCCGGCGGGCTGAGCTCCGACCGGTCGAACTCCGGCCGGTCAAGCGCCGACCGGTCGACGTCCGCCCGGTGACGGCCGGACGGTTCGAGCTGCGACCCGTCGAGCTCCGACCCGTCCAGCTCCGGCGCGCCGACCGGGCCCGACCCGTCGAGCTCCGGCGCACCGAAGTCCATCGCCGCGAGCCGCTCGGGTTCGGCGACGACCTCGATCCCGGTGATCAGGCCGTCTTCCGCCACCGCGAAGGTGAGTACCAGGCGGAGGCGGCCCAGCGGCGCCATCGCCAGGCCGACCTTGCCATCCAGCAGGGCGGGACCGGTGAAGCGGGCCCGGCCCATCGCCGCCATGGCGCCCTGGGCGACGGCACGGCCGCCGGCGACGAGGATCGGTTCGGGCGTCGGGACGACCAAGCGGTCGGCGTGCAGCACGACGTCCGGGTGGAGCAGGGCGACCAGGGCCTCGAAGTCGCCGCCGCGGGTCGCGGCCAGGAACGCCTCTACGACGCGCCGCTGCCGTACCGCGTCCGCCTCGGCGACCGCGGCGCCGCCCCTGACCCGGCGCCGGGCGCGGCTCGCGAGCTGCCGGACGGCGGCCGGGGTGCGCTCCAGCATCGGGGCGATGTCCTCGAAGGGCACGGCGAACATGTCGTGCAGCACGAAGGCGAGCCGCTCGGCAGGGGCGAGGGTGTCGAGGACGACGAGCAGGGCGACGCCGACGGAGTCGGCCATCAGGGCCTCCGCCTCGGGATCGCTGCCGGGCCGGCCTGCGACCGCGCCGGCCCCTGCCCCGGCGCCCGTCCCGGCGTCGGGTTCGCTGAACCGGTCGTCGAGGGAGTCCTCGCGGCGCCTGTCACGGGACCTGAGCATGTTGAGGCAGACCCGGGACACCACGGTGGTGAGCCAGCCGCCGAGGTTCTCGACGCCCGCGATGCCGGCGCTGTTCGCCCGCAGCCATGCCTCCTGCAGGGCGTCGTCGGCCTCCGCCAGCGAACCGAGCATGCGGTAGGCCACCGCACGCAGATGCCCCCGGTCCCGCTCGAACCGCTCGGTCAGCAGTCCGCTGTCACCCGACATTCCCGCCCCCGCTCCCCCTTGACGAACGCTTCATGAAAGCACGGGCGTTCAGGCCCCGCTCACCGGGGTTCCCTGGTGGTAGTAGAGCCGCCAGCCGGCGTCACCCTCACCCTGGCGCCAGATCGAGCTGCGGCGGGCGCGGCGGCCGTCGATCTCGGTCTCGTACGTCAGATGGACGAGGCCCGGGGCAAGAAGGACCCCGCGCATGCCGGAAGCCTCGATGCGGTGGCTGTCCGCGCCTGTGCGGTGCAGTGTCGGCAGGGCCGCAACCATCTCCTCGTACGTCCAGCGCCGCCCAGAGGCGCCGACCTCGATGAACTCGGGGTCGAACAGCCGGGGAGCGTCGGCCGAGGCCCGGACGTCGGCGTCCAGCAGGCGCAGTTCGCCGTCCACGGCCGCGGCGATCGCGGCCCGCGTCTCGGCGTTCTCGCGGCCGTGGTCGATGGAGTCGCTGGTGTCGATCACGGACGGATCCTCTCTCACTCCGAGGTCCGTCGCAACGAATTCTGTACCGACGGGTAGGCACCCGGCTCGTCTTGCTATACCTTCCGACCGACAGCTTGCTAGACGCCGCGTCTAACAAGCTCCGGAAACGCGACCGATTCCGTCCCCAGGGTTTCAAGGAGCCGCACCATGGCCAACACCACCGTCCAGCCGGCGGACCAGGCCCAGGACCAGAAGCAGCCCGAGCGCGAGGCGGCCCGCCGGCTGCTCGAGTCGTCCGCCAAGCTCTCCTACGACCCCGCCACCGAGGTGGACTGGGACACCCCGCTCGACGATGACCACCACGGGATGAGCCCGGAGTGGAGCACCCTCTACGGCACCCGCTACTGGCAGGAACTGACGGAGGCCCAGCGCAAGGAGCTGACCCGGCAGGAGTCCGCCTGCGTGGCCAGTACGGGCATCTGGTTCGAGATGATCCTGCAGCAGATGGTGCTGCGCGACATGTACGCGAAGGACCCGACCGACCCGCGTTTCCAGTGGGCGCTGACGGAGATCGCCGACGAGTGCCGGCATTCGATCATGTTCGGGCGCGGCGCGGCCAAGCTGCGCGCCCCCGCCTACCGCCCGGCGCGCTGGGTCGTCGAACTCGGGCGCGTCTTCAAGACCCTGGCCGTCGGCGAGGCGGCGTACGCCTCGATCCTCGTCGCCGAGGAGGTCCTGGACGTCATGCAGCGCGACTGGATGCGCGACGAGCGGGTGGCCCCCTTCATCCGGACCATCAACAACATCCATGTCGTCGAGGAGTCGCGGCACATGAAGTTCGCCCGCGAGGAGACCCGCGCCCGGCTGCGCAAGGCCGGCCCCGTGCGCCGTCACGTCCAGGCGCTCGTCGTCTCCCTCGCCTCGTACTTCATCGTCACCAGCATGGTCAGCCGGGAGGTGTACGCGAACGCCGGTCTCGACGTCGAGCGGGCGCTCGCCGAGGCGAAGGCCAACGAGCACCACAAGTCGCTGATGCGGTCGAGCTGCGCGGGCCTGATGGAGTTCCTGTCCTCGGCGCGGCTGCTCACCAGGCCGGCCACGGCCGTCTACCGACGGGCGCACCTCATCTGAGCCCGCCGCTCCCGCGAGCCATCCGCCCCCATCCGTCCCGGAGCCCCGCGAGCTGACGACGACATGACCTACGCCATCACCCAGACCTGCTGCAACGACGCCACGTGCATCGCCGTCTGCCCCGTCAACTGCATCCATCCGACGCCCGACGAGCCGGACTTCGGCCGCACCGAGATGCTCTACATCGACCCCGGGTCCTGCATCGACTGCGGCGCCTGCGCCGACGCCTGTCCGGTCGACGCGATCCTCCCGGCCGACGCCCTGGCCGCCGCCGGGCAGGAGGAGTACGCGGCGGTCAACGCGGCCTACTACGAGGAGCGCGCGCCGCGCCCGGTGCCGGAGGGCGTGCCCACGTTCCACGCCTGGGGCGCGCCGTCGTTCGAGCGCGGCCTGCCCTCCGACTTCGCGCCGATCCGGGTCGCGGTCGTCGGCACGGGCCCGGCCGGCATGTACGCGGCCGAGGACCTGCTGCTGCACACCAACGCCGAGGTGACCCTGGTCGACCGGCTGCCGGTGGCGGGCGGGCTGGTCCGGTACGGCGTGGCCCCCGACCATCCCGCGACCAAGCGCATCGGCGACACCTTCGCCCGCTTCCACACCCACCCGCGGGTCCGGATGTACCTGGGCGTCGACGTCGGTACGGACGTCACGGCGGAGGAACTGGCCGCCCACCACGACGCCGTGGTGTACGCGGTCGGCGCGGCCGGCGACCGGCGGCTCGGCGTGCCGGGCGAGGAGCTGCCGTGCAGCGTCGCGGCGACGGGCTTCGTCGCCTGGTACAACGCGCACCCCGAGGTCGCGCCGGACGCGATCGACCTGTCGGGCACCGAGCGGGTGGTCGTCGTCGGCACCGGCAACGTCGCCCTGGACGTCGCCCGCATCCTCGTCTCCGACCCGGACACCCTTGCCGCGACGGACATCGCGGACCACGCGCTGGCCGCGCTGCGGGCCTCCGCCGTACGCGAGGTGGTCGTACTCGCGCGGCGCGGCCCCGAGGACGCCTCCTGCACGGCGCCCGAGCTCCTCGCCCTCGGACGACTGCCGGGCGTCCGCCTGGTCGTGGACGACCACGACCCGCGGATCCGGGCCGCGATCGACGCGGCCGGGCCGCAGGACAAGGCGGCGCTGCTGCGGGGCGCGGTGCGTGAGCGGGTGGACTGGAGCGGGCGGCCCGAGGCCGGGGACGCCGAGCGGCGGATCGTGTTCCGCTTCCACTCGGCCCCCGAGGAGATCGAGGCCGGCGCCGTGCGGGTGACGGGCGAGGGCGGTCCCGTCACCGTCCCGGCCGGGATGGTGCTGCGGGCGGTCGGCTACCGCGGACGCCCGGTGGCCGGGCTGCCCTTCGACGAGTCGACCGGCACGGTCCCGCACGCGGGCGGGCGGGTCGAGGGCCGGCCCGGCACCTACGTCGTCGGCTGGATCAAGCGCGGCCCCTCCGGCGGCATCGGGGCCAACCGCACCTGTGCGGCGGAGACCGTGGGCACGCTCCTGGCCGACGCCGTCGCCGGCACCCTGCCCGCGCCCGCCGGCGGCGCCCGCGCCTTCGACCGGCTGGTACGCGGTCGCGCCGGGCACGTGGTCGACGCTCGCGGCCTCGCCGCCATCGAGCGCGCCGAGCGGGCCCGCGGCGAGGAGGCGGGCCGCCCGCGGGTCAAGCTGGGGACCGTACCGGAACTGGTCGCTGCGGCGCGCGCCCGCCGTCGGCTGCTGCGCTGAACCCCCGCGGCGTCGCTCCGACAACTGCTCGGACGGCTGCTTGCACAGCTGCTCGGACGGCTGCTCGGACGGCTGCTCGACGTACTGCTCGGACGGGAGGCGCCGAGGGGCGCGGGGGGTCAGCTCCACACCCCTCGGCGTGTCACCCGAAATCGGCCTATTGATGCCGATATGAGTGCGAAGCATGAGTGAACAGTCAGCTGTGGTGGCGGGTATCGACGGTTCCGAGCACAGCCTGCGGGCCCTGGAGTGGGCCCTGCACACCGCGCGGAGCCTGGGCGCCCCGCTCACCGTCGCCCATGTCCGTCCCGAGGCGCTGCAGGTCGGCAGCGCCCGGATCGCCTCGCTCGGCCCGACGCCGGAGATCCCCGACACCGTGGTGGACGCGCTGGTCAAGGAAATCGGGCCACGGGCCGAGGGGCTCGACGTGCGGTACGAGTCGCTGGACGGCTCCGTGGTCGACGCCCTCATCGAGGCCGCGGCGGGTGCCCGGCTCCTGGTGGTCGGCTCGCGCGGGCGCGGGGGCTTCAAGAGCCTGCTGATCGGGTCCACCAGCCGCGCGCTCGCCGCCTCGGCGCCGTGCCCGCTGGTCGTCGTACCGCACGAGGCCCGGGCCGCCTCCCTGGACACCGGGGCGGCGGCGGGCCGGGTGCTGCTCGGGCTGCATCCCGAGGAGACCGCGGACGAGGTCGTCGAGTTCGCCTTCCAGGCGGCGCGGCGGCGCGGGGTGCCGCTGGAGGTGGTGACCTCCTACCCCGTGCCGCCCTCCCCCGCCCTGCTCATCGGCGCGCCCGCTCCGGCGCTGCAGGTGCCGCCGCCGATGCCCGACGAGACGCGGGAGCGCGTCGAGGCGACGGGCCGGCACCAGGAGGAGCGGCTGCGGCCGTTCGCCGAGCGCTATCCGGAGGTCGAGGTGGTCCCGGCCGTCACCCCGGCCGACGCGGCGGGACGGCTCGTGGACGACTCCCGGGAAGCGGGCCTCCTCGTCGTCGGCCGGCACCGCAGGCACCGCGTCGAGACCCTGCTCGTCGGCTCGGTCGCGCACGCCGTGCTGCACCACGCGGCCTGCCCGGTCGCGATCGTGCCGCCGACGCGGACGTCCTGACCGGCGCGAACCACCTGCCGGTGGGGCGAAAATGCCTCGTTTTCACCTCTTCGGGTGATGCCGGATGTGGAGAAACGTGTCTGCCCGCGTATAGGCCGGGAACCTCGACGCACGGGGGCCGATCCAGTGGAGCGTGTCCATGCATCTGATCCGACGCGGCGATCCGAACCTGGCCGTCCGGTCGAGCGAGGGCCGGACCACGGTCGAGCTCTACGGCGAGCTCGACCTGGTCCTGGTGCAACGCGTCCGACCCGAACTCGACGTCCTGACCCGAGAGGCGCCGGCACTCACCATCGACCTGCGCCACCTCACGTTCTGCGACGCGTCGGGCCTCGGGCTCCTGGTCCGCTGCGCCCAGCGCGTCCGCGCGCGCGGCGCGGCCTGGCACCTGATCTGCGACCAGCCGACGATCCTCCGCCTGATCCGCCTGACCGCCCTCGACGACGTCCTCACCCCCACACCACCGCCGCCCCCACTCCCGGCCTCCTGCGCCCGCCCACCGGGACCGCGGACGGGAGTACCGCGAAGGCTGCGGGTGTGAGGGGCTCCTGGCCTGGCCGCGCGCCATACGCCTGGGCAGGACAGCAGGCACTGGCGGCCCGGGCCGCCAGTGCCGAGAACGCTCGCTCCGGCAGCGGAGCGGGCGCAGCCGCCACCCGCCGCCCGGCCGGGTGCCGCCCAGTCAGGGCCGGCCGGCCAGGACTGCGCCGTAGAGCACCGGCCGGCGGCGGCCGCGGGGGTACTCCGCGCAGCCCGGGACGAAGCCTGCAAGGACCACAGTGTGATCCCCTCCGCCCGGCAGACCGGGCGGAGACGGCCCGGCCGGGCCGTGAGCAACCACGCGTGCCTCCGCGCCGTCACCGGCAGTCGTGCGGGCCGCCGGCGCCACCGCAGGCGGACCCGGGGGCCCGCCCGTGCGGCGCGGCTTCGCTCAGGCCGTCAGGCCGGCAGCAGCTCGCCCGCGCCTCCGTGCTCGTGCGTGCCGCCCTGGAACGGATTGGGCAGCGACGCCGACGGGCGCATGCCCGGGAGGCGGAGTTCGATGATGCCGCGGACGGCTGACCACTCCTCGTCGAGGATGGAGTAGAAGGCCGTGTCGCGGACGACTCCGTCCAGGCCGCGCGAGTGGGCCCGGCGGACGCCCTCGCAGGTGGCGCCGAGGCGTTCGATGGCGACCCGGGAGCGGGTGTTGCGGGCGTCGGCGCGCATGGAGATGCGGCGGACGCCCCAGGTCTCGAACGCGTGGCGCAGCATGAGGTACTTGGCCTCCGTGTTGACGCCGGTGCCGCGCGCCTCACTGGAGATCCAGGTGTTGCCGATCTCGGCGGCGTCGGGCACCGCCGTGAGCGGGTCCCCGTGCGGCACGCCGGTGGTCGGCGGCCACACCAGGGGCCCGCGCCAGTAGTCGAGTTCCAGGAAGCGGGTCGACCCCAGCACTCGCCCGTTCCGCGGATTCACCAGGGCGAAGGCCAGCGACCGGCCCGCCGCCTGTTCTTCGAGGGCGCGGGCGATGTAGTCGCAGGAAGCATCAAGGCCGTGGGGCACGGCGGTGTAGGCATAGGCCGCACGATCCAGTGCGCCCGCCCAGGCGATGCCCTCGGCGTGGCGCATGGCCAGCGGTTCCAGGCGCACGGTGCGCCCGGCAAGGACTACAGGTACTGGCACGGAACCTCGGGTCTTTCCAAGGGCAGGGGTCATCGCACGCCGGATCGCGGCGAGGATGAAAGGGAGGGGTTCCCGCATGGTGCCGCCCCCTTCGCCGAAATGGCAAAAAGGCAAGGGAAACGGTTCGTCACCGGTGCGGGGAGGAACAGTATGCAGCCCCGAGCGCTCCGAGAACAGAACCCCACACGAACCCGGGCGCACAGCTGGGTGAATGTCCGGTTTACCCCTATCCCCCGTTCGGCCCAGCACGGCCGCCGCGAGGCCCTCCCCCGGGCGCTAGGAAGCGGTGTCCGCGCAGGTCGGATGGCCCCAGCCGACCGCGTTCTTCGTGATCGTCGCACCCTTCTCGTACGGCTGTCCGCAGCGGCACCTGCCGGGGAAACGGGCCTTGAGAGTGGGGGCGGAGGCGCCGGAGCCGGTACGACGGGTGCCGGCGGCAGCGGAGGCGTTGCCGCGCCGGGGGGCGCGCTTGGCACCGGAGGGGCGCGCGGAGGCCGGCTCGGGCGGGGGCAGCGGCGAGCCGGCGGCGGATCCGGCGGGCTCCTGGCTGCGCGCGGTGTGGCTGGCGGCACGGTCCGCGGCGTCGTTGAGCGGGTCGCCGTCGACCTGGTGGGCGGGTGTGTAGACGAACTCCACGCGCCGGTCGGCGAGCAGCTCGTCGATCCGCACCACCAGCTCCTTGTTGGCCACGGGCGTGCCGGCGGCGGTCTTCCAGCCCTTGCGGCGCCAGCCGGGCAGCCAGGTGGTGACGGCCTTCATCGCGTACTGCGAGTCCATCCGGACCTCGGCGGGCACGGCGGGGTCGAGGCGCTCCAGGAGCCGGAGGAGCGCCGTGAGTTCGGCCACGTTGTTGGTCGCCGTGCCGAGCGGCCCGGCCTCCCAGTGCGCGACCCCGCCGGCCTCGTCGCCGATGACCCAGGCCCAGGCCGCGGGCCCGGGGTTGCCCTTGGAGGCGCCGTCGCACGCCGCGATGATCTTCTCTGTCATCCCTCGATCCTGACATGCCCGGGGGCATGTCCCTGACCAGGGCCGACCGACCGTCGCCGCGCCCCGGCGGGTCGCGGGCGCGGGCGCCTACGCGAGTCCCGCCACGCCCGCGAGGAGCGCGTCGCGCCCGATCGCGTCGGTACGGGTCGCGGGCACGGTGCAGGCGTACGCGCCGGCCACGGCGCCGTAGAGGGCGCAGGTGCGGACGGGCGCACCGGACAGCCAGGCGTACAGGAAGCCGGCGGCGAAGGCGTCGCCGGCGCCGTTGCTGTCGACGACGGGTGCGGGCGGAGTGACGGCGGGGATGTGGACCGGCTCCGCGTCGGGGCCGGTCAGCAGATGCGCTCCGGCCGCCCCGGCGGTGGCGACGACCACGGAGGCACGGCCGTGCTCGGCGATGTGCCGGAGGGTGCGCTCGGGGTCGTCGAGGGCGGCGGCGGAGAGGAAGACGACGTCGGCCTCGTACGCGAAAGGCCGGTGGTAGTCGTCGCGGCCGTCCCAGTCGTGCAGGTCGGTCGAGAGCGTCACGCCCGCGTCGTGCAGCAAGGGCAGCGCGTGGGCGCAGGGCTGGGTGAGGGAGACATGGGCGTGTCCGCTGCGGGCGGCGAGGGCCTTGACGGTCTCCGGGGGCAGCCGGTCGGCGTCGTGGCCGCGCGTGGCGTCGTAGAGGGAGAGCCGGCGTCCGCCGGGGTCGACGAGGTTGACGGCGCGCTTGGTGCCGGCGGGCTGGTGGACCTCGGTGAGCGGGATGCCCTGGTCGCGGTGGAAGGCGCGGACGAGTTCGCCCTCGGGGTCGGCGCCGACCATGTCGAGGTGGTGGGTGCGCAGGCCCAGGCGGTGCAGTCCGAGGGCGACGAAGTCGCCGGTCTGCCCGGCCCGGGTCTGGATCCCGGGCCGGATCATGTGGCTGTCCGCGAGCGGCAGCGGCAGCTCGGGGACGTACACGATCGTGTCGACCCCGGCACCGCCGAGGACCAGGACGTCGATGTCGTCGCTGTCGTCGAAGTCGAGGCCGAGCTCGCTTTCGAGGCCGAGGCCGCCATCGGGGTCGGGGTCGCAGTCGGGGTCGGGGTCGGGGTCGGAAGGGCTGCTGTCGCTCATGCGGGCAGTCAAACAGCGACCGCCGACCGCCCGCAAGATCTTGCAATGACTTTCCGCAAGGGTGGAGCGACTTGCTCAGCGGGCCAGTCGGGCCTCGAGCCACTGGAGCACCTCGGGGGTCACCGGGTCGGTGATGTCCGCGAACTCGGTGTGCTTCTTGAGGAACTTCGCCACGTACGGGCAGACCGGCACGATCCGCATCCCGGTGGCGCGGACGTCGGTGAGGGCCTGCTCGACGAGGATCGAGGCGAGGCCGCGACCCGCGTAGGCGTCGTCGATCTCGGTGTGGAAGAAGACCCTCCGGTCCTCCCGGTCGCGGTACGCGGTCAGTCCGGCCCGCTTGTCGTCGACGAGGATCTCGTAGCGGTGCCGGGTGTCGTTGCGGCGGACGACGGGGGCGGTGCCGTCCTGCTGTGCCTGCGCCTGGTCCTCGCTCTGGGGCTGGTTCTCGGTCTGGGTCACGACGAGCCTTTCGGTGGGTGGACATGCGCACGAAGGCATGCCCGGTCGGGGCAGGGGTGCGGCGGCCGGGCGGCCGCCGCAGACATCAGCTGTCGACGTTTGCGTCTCACGTGAAGCCCGACCAACGTATGCGTCACACCCGAGGCCCGACGACTCAGGGTGCGGACCGGCCGCGACCCGCCTGGGGAGAGGACCGGCCCCGGGTGCGGAGGCGGGCCTCGACGCGGCCGTCGACGATGCGTGTGTCGAAGACGGGCTGCGGGGCGGTGGCCGGGCCGGTGACGTTCCAGCCGTCTTCGAGGCGGAACGCGCTGCCGTGCCAGGGACAGACCAGGCAGCCGTCGACGACCTCTCCGTCGGCCAGCGGGCCGGCCATGTGGCTGCACCGTTCCGCCAGCACCCGGGCGGTGCCGTCGTCCACGCGGACGACGACCACCGCCACCTCGCCGACGTGCGCGCGGCGCGGCCGGCCGACCGGGAGGTCGGCCAGGGCCGCGACCGGGCGCCAGTCTGCCGGGGCGAGGGCGGGGACCTGCTCGGCGTGGTTGGCGCCGGCGGCCTGCCGGTACGCGAGGTGGCCGCCGATGGCCCCGCCCACCCCGACCGCGGTGAGCCCGCCGAAGCCCCAGAGCCGGCCGCGCCAGTGGTGGCCGCGGCACCTGGCCGTGAGGGAGACGGCGTAACAGACGATGCCCGTGACGTTGGCCGCCGCGTGCACGAGTCCGACGCGGAGCTGCGGACGCCGCATGTCGGCCCAGTCGACCCAGCCGGCGACGGCCGCGGGCCCCGCTCCGGCGAGCCCCGCGCCGACCAGCACCCGCGCCGCGCGGTGACCGCCCGGGACGAGGTCGAGCACGGCGGCCGACAGCCACGCCCCGAGCGGGAACTGCACGAGCAGGGGATGTACGGGGTGACCGAGCCACCGGCCGTGCAGCGCGTCGCGCGCCGGGCCGAGCGGCAGCGCCCGTACCGCTCTGCGCAGGGCGTCGGCCAGGGCGTCGGCCCGCGGGGAGTCCTCCAGCCGGTCCATCGCCCTCAGCACGCGGCCGGGCCCGTCATCGGAGGGAAGGGCCGACCGCAGGGCACTCGGAATGGTTTTCATGACTCGCGTGTAACCCGATGGCTTCGACCCGAAACGGCAGTGGCGGGCAAGATCACCCTTCCCTCCGTGGCCCCGCCGGCGATGTCTGTTCCGGCTCGGCCCGGGTAGGCGCCGGGCGAGAACGGGAAGAGCGGGAAGAGCGGGAAAGACCATCATGCGGACGCACACGAAGAAACGAAGGACCGACGACGGGGACGGCCGGGTCCGGCACAGGCTCACGGACGACGAGTTCCGGGTGCTGATGCGGGAGGCCCGCGCGGAGACCCGCCGCCGGTTCCTCGGCAAACCACCCGCGGACGAGACCGACTTCGCGCTGCGCACGCAGCACGCCGAGTTCGGTGCGGCGGCCCACTGAGACCGCCGCGACGCGGCGCCCGGCGTCCCTGGCGCCCGGGCACGGAGGACCGTTTCGCCTCTCCGCCGGTGGGCAACCGCGGAAAACAGACCCCGTCACAGCCAAGGGGGCCGGCTCATGTCCACAGGAACCCTTCTGGCCATCATCATCCCGATCGCGGTGGTGGTTGTCCTGATCGCAGTCGCGATCGTCCTGGACCGGCGCAGACGGCGCCGGCTACGGGAGCGCTTCGGCTCCGAGTACGACCGCACGGTCGACGAGGCGGGCAGCCGCCGGGCGGCCGAGCACGACCTCGGCAGCCGCGAGAAGCGTCACGAGTCCCTCGACATCCGGCCGCTCGACCCCGCTCTGAGGGATCGTTACGCACAGGAGTGGCGCGGGGTGCAGGAGCAGTTCGTCGACCGTCCCGAGTCGGCGGTCCACGACGCGGACCGGCTGGTGACCGCCCTCATGCGCGAGCGCGGCTATCCCACGGACGACTTCGAGCAGCGGGCCAGGGACCTGTCGGTCGAACACGGCCGCACCCTGGAGCACTACCGCGCGGCGCACGAGGTCGACCGGCTCAGCTCGGACCACCACGCCACCACCGAGCAGCTGCGCGGGGCGATGATCCACTACCGGGTCCTCTTCGACGAGCTGCTCTCCGACGGCGACCGGCCCGGCTCCGGCCGGGCCTGAGAGGCGGACACCGCCATGCACGGCAACGACACACCGGAAGCGGCCGGCGGCAGGCTGTCGACCGACGACATCGCCCGCTCGTCCGAGCGCGAGGCCGGCCCCGGCACGGGCCGGGCGGAGGAGGCCCGAGGCACCGAGAGGGCGCCCACGTACCCGGGGGAAGCCATCGACACCGGCGGCCCGGATCTCGGTTCCCGGGACAGGGAGGGATACGGGGAGAGCGACAGGGAGAGCGGCGCTGCCACGGGCACCGGGACTGCCACCGGAACCGGCACCGGCACGACTGGCACAACTGGCACAACCGGCACCGACATGGGTGCCGCCGCCACCCCCACCGAGGGGACCGGCTCGGCCGATGAGTCTCCGCGGCTGATGGATTCCGGGGACGAGGAGAGCTTCCGTACGCGCTGGCACGAGCTGCAGAGCATGTTCGTGGACGACCCGCGCCAGGCCGTGCACGAGGCCGACACGCTCGTGGCGGACGTGATGCAGAAGCTGGCCGCCACCTTCGCCGACCACCGCAGGTCCCTCGAAGGGCAGTGGCGGCAGGGCGAGGACGTCGATACCGAGAGCCTTCGGACGGCCCTGCGCCGTTACCGTTCCTTCTTCCACCGGCTACTGAGCACCGGCGCCGACGGGGAAGGCGCGGACTCCGGCAAGGGCGAAGCCGCCGGACGCGACCGCGCGACCGAGTGAGTGAGTGCCGGGGCGCGGGCGGCCCGGCGTCTCGGGATGCTGCCGCCCGCATGAGCAGGATGCGGGATGTCGATGCCGGTGTGTGCCGCCGGCGCGCTTCCGTAGGAACCCGTACGTGGCCGATGAGGAGGAGGGCCCGTGGTGACGAGCGACCATGACGCCTCGCAGGATCCCGGGGCGCGCCGTCCCGAGCCGCCGCAGCCGGAGCAGTCGCAGCCGCACCCCGGCACCGGGGAGCGGATGCGGCCCGAGCCGGACCATGGCGAGGACTCCTACCGGGGAGCCGGCCGCCTGAGCGACCGGATCGCCCTCATCACCGGTGCGGACTCCGGGATCGGCCGGGCTGTCGCCCTGGCCTTCGCCCGCGAGGGCGCCGACGTGGCGTTCTGTCACCTGCCCGAAGAGCAGGACGACGCCGACACCACGGCCGCCCTGATCGAGGACGCCGGCCGGCGCGCCCTGCCCGTGGCCGGTGACCTGCGTGACAAGGCGTTCTGCGCGGATCTGGTGGCCCGCTGCGTCGCCGATCTGGGTCGCCTGGACGTGCTGGTGAACAACGCCGCCTACCAGATGTCCCAGCCAGACGGGCTGGCCGCCATCAGCGACGAGCAGTTCGAGCGGGTGATGCGAACCAATCTGTACGGGATGTTCTGGCTGACCCGCGCCGCGCTGGCGCACCTGCGACCCGGCGCGACGATCATCAACAGCGCCTCTGTGCAGGCCTACAAGCCCAGCCCGCACCTCCTGGACTACGCGATGACGAAGGCGGCGATCGTGGCCTTCACGCACGGCCTGGCGCAACAGCTCGCGCCGCAGGGCATCCGGGTCAACGCCGTGGCGCCCGGGCCGGTGTGGACGCCGCTGATCCCGGCCACCATGGACGAGGAGAAGGTCGCGCACTTCGGCGAGCAGTCCCCGCTGGGCCGCGCCGCCCAGCCCGCCGAGATGGCCCCCGCCTATGTCTTCCTCGCCTCCCCGGAGGCCTCCTACATCACGGGCGAGATCCTCAACGCGACGGGCGGCACCCCGCTGCCGTGACCTCTGCTGCCGGCATCTGCTGTCGGCTGTCGGCATCTGCCCTCACACCCGCGGTGTGAGGGCAGATCTCTGCCGGCGCCGTTCACAGGTCGGTGCGGCCGGTGGTCACGGGGCCTGCTTGTCCGCCGCTCGCGATCCGCGGCGGTCGTCGTCGTCCTCGTCAGCCTTGGCCCGGACGTCCGGCGGAGTCGGCGAGGTGATGTTCCGCTGCCTCGAGGACCGCTCCCGCGTCGCCTCGTCCACCTGCGGGGTGTCGTCGCTCTGCCGTTGCCTGTCCTTCTTGTCGCCGGTAGCCATGGCGCTCCTCCTCCGCTCGGATCGGCCCGGGTGCGGTCGGGGCTCGACCCCATGCGTCTGCCCTGTTCCGGAATGCCGACACATCCGGATGCCGACACCAGCGCGCCCGGACGCGGCCGGGGCCCGCCTCCACCGCCGAAGCACACGGATGAAACGAGGCGCGGCCGGGTACTCGCGGCAGCGACGCGAGGAGAAGCCATGAAGATCCTGACCATGGGGGTGGAGGAGGAGTTCGTCCTCGTGGACCGGTCCAGCCGAGCCGCCGTCGGGCGGGCGCCCCGGGTGATCGCCGCTGCCACCGAGGTACTGGGCGACCAGGTGCAGAGGGAGTTCTTCAACGCCCAGATCGAGACCACGTCCCAGCCCACCGCCTCGTGCCGCGACCTGCGCGAAGAGCTGGTCTGGCTGCGGTCGGTGGTCGCCGAGGCCGCCCGGGCGGAGAACTGCCTGCCGGTCGCGAGCGGCACCTCCGTCGTACCGCCGGAGGCCCCGCTGACCGTGACCGACACCGATCGCTACCAGCGCATGGCCCGTCGCTTCGCCGCCCGGTTCAGTCCGGTCGACGGCCTGGTCTGTGGCTGCCACGTCCACGTGGGCACTCTCGACCGGGACCTCGCGCTCGCCCTCTCCCGGCGCATGGCCCCGTGGCTGCCCGTCCTGCAGGCCCTCATGACGAACTCGCCCTTCGCGCGCCGCCGTGACACCGGCTTCGACAGCTGGCGCTCCGTCGAGTACGCGAGCTGGCCCACCGTCGGCCCGGCCCCGGACCTCGACGAGGCCGGCTATCTCTCCCACGTCGCCGAGCTGGTGCGGACCGGCACGCTGATGGACCGGCGCATGCTCTACTGGCACGCCCGGCCGTCCGAGCACGTCCCCACGCTGGAGATCCGGGTCGGCGACGCCAACGCCGACGTGGGGACGGTGGTCATGCTCGCCGCCCTCGTCCGCGCCCTCGCGACGGTGCTGCTGGCGGAGGAGGCCGAGGGCCGGCCCGTGCCGCGCGTCCCGCTCCGACGGCTCCTGCTGGCGCACGAACTCGCCGCCTGGCACGGCCTTTCCGGCTTCGGGCTCGACCCGTACACCGGCCGGGAACGGCCCGCCGCCGAGCTGGTCGAGGGGCTGCTGCGCCGGACCCGGCCCGCGCTCGACGCCGCCGGCGACACCGAACGCGTGCTGGGTCAGTGGCACCGCGTCCAGGCCCACGGCGGCGGCGCGACGCGCCAGCGCACCGCCTTCCGCCGGCACGGCCGGCTCACCGACGTGGTGGACACGCTCGCGCAGCTCACCGTGGCGAGCTGACTCAGGCGCCACCGCGTGAGCCTGCCGTACGCACCTTCCGCGGTGCGTGCGGGTGGGCGTGAGGCGGTGTGTGCGAGGGCGGGACACGGGCACCCGCGAGGAATGAGCACCATGGGAATGATCAGGCCGCCCGGGGTCTACGCCCCGCAGGGCGACACGGTCCTGCTTCTGCGGAGTCTCGCCCGTGAATCCCTGGAGCCCGGCGCGCGGACGCTCGACCTGTGCACCGGCACCGGGATCCTCGCCGTCGCCGCGGCCCGCCGCGGAGCCGAGGCGACCGCATCCGACATCTCGCGGACCGCCGTGGCGGCGGCCCGGTCCAACGCGCGCCGGTACGGCTGCCACGTCCGCGTTCTGACCGGGGACCTCGCCGTGCCGGTGTCCGGCGAGCGCTTCGACCTCGTCACCGTCAACCCGCCGTACGTCCCCGCCGCGGCGCCGGCAGCGCCCGCCCGCGGGCGGCGCCGGGCCTGGGACGCCGGGCCGGACGGGCGGCTGCTGCTCGACCGGATCTGCCGTGTCGCCCCGACGCTCCTCGCGCCCGGCGGCGTGCTGCTCCTCGTCCAGTCCTCGCTCAGCGGAATCGGAGCCAGCCTGGCCGCACTACGCGCGGCGGGACTGCGCGCCCGCGTCGTCGCTCGGCGCGTCCAGCCCTTCGGCCCCGTGATGGAGGCGCGAGCCGACTGGTTCGAGCGCCGAGGCCTCGTCGCGCGGGGGACGCGCGCCGAGGAACTGGTGGTGATCCGCGCGGTCCGCGACGCCGCCACCCCGCGTCGTACGGACACGAGCCCGCTTCCGGGCTCGCGGGGTGACTGCGACGGGGGCCCGGGCTGGGCTGACCCCGGCGCGCCCCGGGGCTGACCCCGATGGGTCCGCGACCGAGCCGCACCCGGCCGGGCTGACCCCGGGCCCCGGGCTCGGGCGACCCCGGTGGATCCGCGCCCCGAACCGCGCCCGGCCCTGACTGGCCCCGGCCGGCCCACGCCGGGCCCGCGCCGGCCCGTGTCGGCCAGCCCCGAACCGCGCCCGGCCCTGGCCGGCCCTTGCTGGCCCCGGCCGGCCCGCTCCGGCCCGGGCCGGGACCGCCCCGCGTCGGGACCCTCAGGTGTGAGGCGTCCCGGGAACCTCCCCAGGACTGTCCGGGAGCGGGCCCGGGTAGGGGCCCGGCCGTTCCGGCGGCTCGGGTGCGGCCGCCGGTTCACCGGCGGATTCGCCCGACAGCGGTGACTCGCCCGTGCTGTCGGCGGGACGCAGGCGGCCGCGCCAGCCGCTGTCGGTGGCGTCGCCCTCCTCGACGTACCGCTTGAAGCGCTGCAGGTCGCCCCGGACCCGCTCCTCGACGAAGCCCAGGGCGTAACCGGCCTGCTCGACGATCCCCTGCGGCTCGACTTCCATGGCCAGGCTCACCCGCGTGTGCGCGTCGTCGAGACGCTGGAAGGAGACGACGCCCTTCTGCTTCACGCCCTCGCCCACCGTGCGCCAGGAGATGCGCTCGTCGGGGAGCTGGTCGACGATCTCCGTGTCGAACTCACGGGCCACACCCGCCACCCGGGTGCGCCAGTGGCAGAGGCGGTCGTCGAGCTGCCGGACCTCCTCGACACCGTCCATGAAGCGGGGAAACTCCTCGAACCGCGTCCACTTCCCGTAGACGGCGTGCAGCGGGGCAGTCACCCTGATCGTCTCCTGCACCATGCTCATGGTGTCCTCCTCGGGCGGTCTGTCGCGCACGGCGGGAATCGCCCGTGGGCTCGTCCACGAGCCCCGGCGACTCCTCTCTTCCCGCCCGCGACTACCCCTTCTCGCAGCGCGCACGCGCCCGGCGCCCGCCGCGCACGGGTCCACGCACGCGCACATGTCCGTGCACGTGTCCGCTCCCGGAGCATGATCCGGACCGAAAGGGGCATCCGCCATGGCATCGTTCCCGCCGAGCGGAGGTGCGCCGTGAAACCCACAGAAGACCAGCCCGGCGACGCGCGCCCCATGACCTCGCGGGCCGCCGCGCGGATCACTCCCGTGGCGGACGGACCGCTGCTGGTCGAAGGGCCCGTGGAGATCGTGCTCTCCGACGGAACGGTTCGCCGCAGCGACCGTCCGGTGGTCGCCCTGTGCAGATGCCGGCGCAGCCTCAGGGAGCCGTTCTGCGACACCAGCCACCGCCACCGGGCGCGGCACAAGGGGGCCGACACGAGGAGGCCGTCCCGTGACGACGACAGCCCCGAGCCGTAGGGCGGAACGCGGCCGCCAGGCCGAGGGTCCCGAACTGCCACCGCCCCGAGGTGACTTGTCGGAGGCCGTCATCGGCCGCCTCCGCGGCCGGGCCGGAGCACTGCCCGGCGGCCGCGTGGCCGAGGCCGCCGACCCGTACGGCGAGGACCTCCAACTGGCGCTCCACCTCGGATACGAGCTCCACTACCGGGGCTTCGCGGGCGTGCCAGACGACGCCGAGTGGGACCTGGGCCTGCTGGAGCTGCGGGCCCGCCTCGAAGCGCGTTTCGAGGCGGCGTTGCGCGCCGCGTGCGGACGGTCGCCCGACCCCGACGAGGTGTTCGAGACCCTGCTGACCGAACGCGACGACGGTCGAGGCGTCTCCCACTACCTGGTCCGTCACGGGACCCTGGACCAGCTGCGCGAACACGCGGTGCTGCGCTCGGTGTACCAGCTGCGGGAGGCAGACCCGCACCTGTGGGTGGTACCCAGGCTCCGGGGGCGCGCCAAGGCCGCGATGATGACGGTGCAGTTCGACGAGTACGGCTGCGGACGGGCCGAGCGCATGCACGCCCGGCTCTACGGCGACCTCCTGACCGCCCTCGGGCTCGACCCCTCGTACGGCCACTACCTGCCGGCGGTCGGCGCACCGGCGCTCGCCACGGCCAACCTGATGTCGCTGTTCGGCCTCCGCCGGGCCCGCCGGGGCGCCCTCGTCGGCCACTTCGCCGTCCTGGAGATCACGTCCTCGCCGGCCGCGTCCCGGCTGGTCGCCGCACTGCGCCGGGCCGGCGCCGGAGAGGCGGCGGTGCGTTTCTACGACGAGCACGTGGAAGCCGACGCCGTCCACGAGCAACTGGTCCGGCACGAGGTCGTCGCGCCCCTCCTCGCCGAGGAGCCCGAGCTGGCCGCCGATCTCGCCTTCGGAGCCGATGCGACGGTGCTGCTGGAGGACTGGTTCGCCGACTCCGTCACGCGCGCCTGGGAGTCCGGAGCCACGGCGCTGCGCGCGCGCCTCGACGACGTACGGCCGGAGGCACTGCCGGACGTAGGGCCGGAGGCACTGCCGGACGGACGGCCGGACATGCGGCCCACCGGTGAGCACGCCGGCTCGCCAGAAGCCGGCCGTGACCGGTCGTGACCGCAGGAGGACGCCATGAACCTCGCGGAAGAACAGGGCAGCGCCCGCTCCGGGGCGGCGCACCACCCGCACGCCCGGCCGGGGCGCTTCACCTATCTCACGCCCGGTCCGCTGGACGGGGCCGGAATGCCGGGCACACCCGACGTGGCCGACCTCGACCCGCGCACCGGGCAGCGGCCCGGCGTCGCCCTGCCGGCCGATCACACCCAGGCGATTCTGGAGGCCACGAAGGAGATCGCGGCCATCCTGAAGACCTCGGGCTGTCCCTTCGCCCTCGTCGGAAGCGTCGCCGTGTACGCGCACGGCATTCCGGTCCGTCTCCAGCACGACACGGACTTCGCCGTCCGCAGGGAGGACGCGGAGACCGTCACGCGGCTGCTGCAGCGGCGCGGCGTGCGCATCGTGGAGCCGCCGGAGGACTGGCTCGTGAAGGCCCGCACCGGTGGTGAGGAGATCGACCTGATCTTCGCCCTGGCCGGGCGGCCCGTCACCACCGAACTGCTGGCCCGCGCCTGCACCCTGCCCGTGGACTCGGTGCACATGCCGGTGATCGACCCCACGGACCTCATGGCGGTGCGGCTCTCGGCGTTCTCCGAGCACCACTGCGACTTCGGCGCGCTGCTTCCCGTGGCGCGCGGTCTGCGCGAGCGGGTGGACTGGGCGCGGGTGCGGGCGGAGACCTCGGACAACCCCATGGCGATCGCCTTCCTGTACCTGCTCGAACTGTTCGGCGTGATCGACAGGGCCGACGGGACGGACGGGACCCACGGAGCGGGCGGCACCCGGCGGCAGGGGAACGGGAGGAGAGGAGCGACCGGCGATGAGCGGTGAGCATCTCGACGCGCACGAGCACGAGTACCGCGTCGCCCGGCTGGTCGAGCGCCTCGCGCGCGACGACCTGGCCGAGCTGGGCGTGCGGGTGGAGGAGCGGGGCGACGCCGTCGTGCTGACCGGCACCGTGCCCACGGCCGCCCGGCGGGAGGAGATCCTGCGTCTCGCCCGCGCCGAACTGGCGGGGTCCACGGTGCTCGCCGACGTCGTCGTGGCGTGCGCGGACGCCCCTGACCGGTGGGAGGAGCTGTCATGAGCGCCGCGCCGGCGTCCGAGGTGGTGCGGGTCGCGGCGGTCGGCGATGTGCATCTCGGTGCGGACTGCCGGGGTCTGTTGCGCCCGGCTCTTTCGGTCCTGTCGGAATGCGCCGACCTGCTGTTGCTCGCCGGCGACCTGACCCGCCACGGCACGGCCGAGGAGGCCGCGGTGGTGGTGGAGGAGGTCCGGGACGCCGGGGTGCCGGTGGTGGCGGTCCTCGGCAACCACGACTACCACTCCGGCCAGGAGACGGAGGTGAGCCAGGTGCTCCGGGACGGCGGCGTCTCCGTACTGGAGGGCGAGGGCGTCGTGCTGCACGTGGCGGGACACAAGGTCGGCGTCGCCGGTACGAAGGGCTTCTGCGGCGGTTTCGTCGGGGCCAGCGCGAGCGAGTTCGGGGAGCCCGAGATGAAGGCGTTCGTCCGTACGACCCGGCTCAGCGCGGAGCGGCTGACGGCCGCGCTCGGCGGCCTGTCCGCCGACGGCTGCGCCGTCCGCATCGCACTGACCCACTTCTCGCCGGTACCGGACACGCTGGCGGGCGAGCCGCCGGGGATCTATCCGTTCCTCGGCAGCTATCTGCTCGCCGAGGCGATCGACTCCGCGGGGGCGGACCTGGCCGTCCACGGCCACGCCCACCTCGGCACCGAGCACGGCATGACGGCCGGCGGGGTCCGGGTCCGCAACGTCGCCCAGCCGGTGATCCGCCGCGCGTTCGCCCTCTACCGGCTCCCGGTGAACGGGCATCGCGGGCGAGCCGGTGAGGTCTGAACGGGCGCCCGGCGGCAGGGGCCCGGGTGCGCTTTCACCGGCCCGCGAAGACCGGCTGGGGTCCGCGGAAGGTTCCGTCGGTGGCGCGTCGTCCCGGGCGTATCGTCGAGATACGGGTGTCCCGGGGGCCGGGCGAGGAGCGGTGATGGGCGGACCCGAGCAGAGGCCGGAGGAAGCCGGGCTGCCGGACGAGACGCTGGTCGACACGCTGCGCCGTACCGGGGCCTCCGCCGGGGGCTTCTACCTGCTCGAGGAGGCGGGCAGGGTCCTGGGTCTGACGGTGCTCTGCGGGGTGCCGCTGGAGGTGATATGGCCGTGGCGGCGGGTTCCGTTGAGCGCTCCGGTGCCGGTGAGTGACGCGGTGCGCGAGAACCGTCTGGTGTGGGTGGGCTCGCAGAACGACCTGGTCCGCGCCTATCCGCGCGCCGCCGCCAGTCTGCCGTACCGCTTCGCCCTCGCCGCGGTACCGGTGATGGGGCATGACCGCTGCTGGGGGGCGCTGCTTCTCCTGTGGCCCGCCAGCCACCCCGCCGATGCCTCTCGCCGCGAGCGCGGCAACATCGCGTCCGCCGCCCGGCGCATGGCGCGGGTCCTGGACGACGCCCCGGTGCCGCTCAGCGTGCCCGACGAGCCCCGCCTGGTCCCGGCGGACTCCGCGGCCCCCATGTACGGCCGGCCGCCTTCCCAGGCCGCCGTGGACTACGCGGAGCGGCTGCCCGAGGGAGCCCTCGGAATGGACCTGGAGGGCCGGATCAACTTCCTGACCGCCGAGGCGGCGTCGCTGCTCGGCGCCGGTGCCGGCCGGTTGCTCGGCACCCGGCCCTGGCAGTCGCTGCCCTGGCTGGACGACGCGGTGGCGGAGGACCACTACCGCACCGCCGTCATCAGCCGTGATCCCGTCGCGTTCACGTCTCTGCGGCCGCCGGACACCTGGCTCCGGTTCCAGCTCTACCCGGACGCCAGTGGCATCAGCGTACGGATCACCCGGGCCGCCGCCGACGAACACGGCCGGCCGCCGACGGCCGTGTCGGCGCGGCCCGCCCGGTCCGCGCCGTCGGGCACCGCGCAGGTCGGGCGTCTCTACCAGCTGGTCCATCTGGCGGCGGCCCTGACCGAGACGGTGGCCGTCCGCGACGTCGTCGAGCTGATCGCCGACCAGGTGCTGCCCGCCTTCGGCGCCGACGGCCTGGTGCTGTCCGCCGCCGATGCCGGACGCCTCAAGATCCGCGGCCATCACGGCTACGACCAGGAGACGATCGACCGGCTCGACGGACTGCCCCTCGACACGGATCTCACGCCCACGGGGCAGGTGCTGGCCGACGGGGTCCCGGCGTTCTTCGCCGATCCCGAGGAGATGGCGCGCCAGTACCCCAGGGCGCCGCACATCAGTGGCAAGAAGGCATGGGCGTTCCTGCCGTTGATCGTCTCCGGTCGGCCCGTCGGCTGCTGCATCCTCTCCTTCGACCGGCCGCGGGCGTTCGGCGCCGACGAGCGGGCGGTACTGACCTCGCTCGCCGGGCTGATCGCGCAGGCCCTGGACCGTGCCCGGCTGTACGACGCCGCCCGCGACCTCGCCCGCGGCCTGCAGCAGGCCCTCCTGCCGCACAGGCTGCCCGTGCTGGCGGGGCTCGACACGGCTGCCCGCTACCTGCCGGCCAGCCACGGGATGGCCATCGGAGGCGACTTCTACGACGTCATCCGCCTCGACGGTGCCCGCGTCGCGGCCGTGATCGGCGACGTCCAGGGCCACAGCGTGGCGGCCGCCGCCCTCATGGGGCAGGTGCGCACGGCCATCCACGCCACGGCCGGAGGGCCGCCCGGCCACGTCCTCGCCCGGACCAACCGCGTCCTGGCCGACCTGGAAACCGATCTCCTGGTCTCGTGCACCTATGTGCACATCGATCTCGCCCGTCAGGAGGCCGTGGTGGCCAGCGCGGGTCATCCGCCCCCGTTGCTGCACTGTCCGGGCAAGCGGGCCGGCGCCGTGGAACTCGAACCGGGTCCCCTGCTGGGCATCGACCCGAGCCTCACGTACCCCGTCACCACGCTGTCCCTCGGCCCCGGAGCGACGCTCGCCCTCTACACCGATGGCCTCGTCGAGTCCCCTGGCGTGGATCCGGACCGGATCGCCGACGACCTGGCCGGCCAACTCGCCGAGCACAGCGGACAGGACCTCGACCGGCTCATCGACACGCTTCTGCGCCGGGCCCGGCCCACCGCTTCCTACACCGATGACATCGCCCTGCTCCTGCTCCGCACGGCCGGACGGACCGGCTGACGGTCCGCCGGTCCGCGCGTTCGACTCCGCGATCGGCTCCACGCGTCGGCTCCACGGTCGGCTCCACGCGGCGCCAGGACGTCACAGGGCGGCGGCGAGGACCTGGGGCGAGAGGTTCTTGATCATGGTGTTGGTCCAGCGCATCTGGCGCAGCGTCCGGGGGTGGCAGGAGGAGGCGAGGGAGAGCAGCCGGGTGTCCTTGGACGCCTGTGCGACCTGGGCGAGCATCTCCCAGTGCAGTGAGTTGCGGGTCGCGGCCAGATGCACCTCACGCAGGTCGCGCAGGAGCAGCAGGCCCGGTTCGGGCAGATCGCCCCCCGTGTCGGAGGTGGTCGTCGTGAACGCGGCGAAGGGCGCCCCGGCGGAGTCGCCGGGCTCGTCGTCGAGGTCCAGGCCGTAGTGGGACGCCGCGTCGGCCAGGCGCTGGAGGTGTTCCCGGGACCAGGCGGCGACGTCGGTGGCCACGTGGTGGACCTCGTGCTCGGCGCGGTGGCGCTCCGACAGGTGCTCCAGTTCACCGACGAGGTGCCCCTCGCCGTGGTGGAGGGCGCGCAGAGCCAGTTCGATGCCGTTCACCGGCGGTCCTCCTTCCGGTCCCAGGCGGTGTCGGGGGTCTGCGACACGTGCGCCGCCGGTCCTCCGGCGGTGGCGGCCGGATCCTGCGCGGCGGCCGGGGCGGAGGCGGTGGTGGTGGGGGCGGGCGAGGGTTCTCCGTCGCTCCGGGCGACGAGCGTGAGCGCGGCCGCGGCGGTCTTGAACAGCGGCTGCTTGGAGGCCGGGTCCCAGTCGGTGATCGTCGTCTCGTTGGCGGCGCGGCCCGGCGTGCCGGGGCCGGGGCCCGTGCCGGCGGGGGTGTCCCAGTAGCCGTAGTGGAAGGGGACGAAGAGCACGCCCGGCCGCAGGTCGGTGACGCGCAGCCGTCCCCGCAGGGCTCCGCGTGAGGCGGTGACTTCCACGAGGTCGCCTTCCGCGAGGTCGAGCCGTTTGGCGTCGCCGGCCGAGATCTCCACCCATACGTCGGGAGCCGCCGCGTTCAGCTGCGGTGCGCGGCCGGTCTTGGTGCGGGTGTGGAAGTGGTAGAGGGTGCGGCCGGTCGTCAGCTGGAAAGGGAACTCATCGGTCGGGGCCTCGTGCGGAGGCAGATAGGCGGCGCTCTTGAGCATGGCCCTGCCCTCGGGGTTGCGGGCGCGGTAGTCCGTGGCGCTGTCGGCCGCCCCGGTCACCAGGTCCTTGCCGTAGTCCTCGCACGTCTCGGGGTGGGCCCAGCGGATGCCGTCGGTGTAGAGGCGTGGGGTTCCCTCGGGTGCCTCCTCGTCGACCGGCCACTGGATGCCGCTGCCACGGCGCAGCATGTCGTAGGTCAGGCCCGTGTAGTCGCACGGCCGGCCGGCGCTGCAGCGCTTCCACGCCTCGAAGGCGGAGGCCGGGTCCCGCCAGGTGATCAGCGGCCCGCCGTCCTTGTCGCGGAAGTCCATGCGGCGGGCGTAGTCGAGGAAGATGTCGAGATCGGGCCGGGCCTCGCCCGGTGGTTCGACGGCCCTGTCGGACAGGTGGACCGTGCGGTCGGCGTTGGTGAAGGTGCCGGTCTTCTCCCCCCAGGTCGCGGCGGGCAGCACGACGTCGGCGTACTGGGCCGTCTCGGTGCGGAACAGGTCCTGGACGACGAGGAACAGGCGGTCCTGGGCGAGGATCGAGCGGATCCGGGCGAGTTCCGGCAGGGACACGGCGGGATTGGTCCCGCTGATCCACAGCATGCGGATCGAGCCCTGTTCGGCGTAACGGAACATCTGCATGGCGTGCGTGGGCGGCGCGTAGTGCGGGATGGCCGTGGGTTCGACGTTCCACACTTCGGCCAGTTCCGCCACGTGGGCGTCGTTCTGCCAGTTGCGAAAGCCCGGCAGGTCTCCGTCGGCTCCGCATTCGCGGGTGTTCTGGGCGGTGGGCTGCCCGTTCATCTGCAGCACCCCCGCGCCGGGCCTGCCCAGCATTCCCCTGATCAGATGCAGGTTGTTGACCTGGACGGCCGCCGCGGTGGCCTGGTGGGACTGGTAGACGCCCTGCAGCACCGTGGACAGCAGCCGGTCGGCGCCGCCCAACAGCTCGGCGGCCTCGGTGACGAGCGCGGCCGGGACGTCGCAGATCCCGGCCGCCCACTGCGGCGTGCAGTGCTCGACCTGGGCGGCGAGCTCCTCGAAGCCGACCGTGTGCGCCTCGACGTACGCGTGGTCGACCCGGTCCGTGCGGATGATCTCGTGCAGCAGGGCGTTGAGCAGCGCCAGGTTCGTGCCGGTGCGCGGGGCGAGGTGCACGGTCGCCCGGCGGGCCACCGGAGTGGGCCGGGGGTCGACGCACAGCAGCCGGGGCGGGTCGGTGCCTTCGAGCCGGTCCAGGACGCGCATCCACTGCACGGGCTGGGTCTCGGCGAGGTTGTGGCCGAAGAGCGCGATGACGTCTGCGTGGTCGATGTCGTCGAAACTGCCGGGCTGCCCGTCGCAGCCGAACGTCTCCTTGAGCGCCTCGGCGGCGGTGGCCGTGCACAGGCGGGTGTTGCCGTCGAGATGGCTGGTCCCGATCCCGGCCCGGGCGAGCACCGCGAGTGTGTAGTACTCCTCCAGGAACAGCTGTCCGCTGGTGTAGAAGCCGATGGAGCCCGGGCCCCGTTCGTCGAGGAGGGCGCGGGAGCGGGACACCACACGGCTCATCGCGGTCTCCCAGTCGCTCTCCACGAGCCGTCCGTTCTCACGGACCAGGGGGCGGGTGAGCCGGTCGGGTGAGGCGTTGGCCTGCCATCCGAAGAGGTCCTTCGGCCCGAGCCGGCCGCGGTTGACCCGGTCGGTCGCCCGTCCCCGTACACCGACCATCCGTCCGTCGACCACCGCGATGTCCATGGCGTCCCCGTCGGAGTGGAGGATCGAAGCGGTCTGGACCCACTGCTGCACCTGTTCGGGCCGGAGCCCCCCGGCCAGGTAGGTGTCCACCCGGGCCGGCCACTCCCTGTGCCGCCCGTGCGGCACCCGGCTGCCCCAGGGCTCGCGGATCCGGTCCACCGAAGACTCCATGCCGACCTCCTCGACGCGGTCCGTGGACCGACCCGTCATCGGTACCCGCGCGTCACGGCGCCTGACGCGGGCTGTCTTCCGGCACGGCGCCTGGTCTGCCGAACGCTCGATGCGGAAGCCCGCGGATCGTTTCGCGTACCCGCCGTCGGACGGGGCACTCGGCCGGACATGAACGCAATCAGGCCATTGGCGGTAGTGACCGGAGCTTCGAGCGGTATCGGGTACGAGCTGGCGCGCCAGCTGGCCGAGCGCGGATACGACCTCGTCATCAACGCCGAGGACGACGTCCGGCTCCAGAAGGCGGCGCAGCGGATCCGGCAGGCGGGCACGGAGGTGGACGTCGTGCGCGCCGACCTGCGGCGGTACGAGGACGCCGAGCGCCTGTGGCAGACGGTCGCCGCCCGTGGCCGCCCGGTCTCGGTCGTCGCCCTCAACGCGGGGGTGGGACAGGGCGGCGCGTTCGCCGAGACGGATCTGGCCGACGAGCTGGAGATCGTCGATCTCAATGTGCGCTCCACCGTGCACCTGACGAAGCGGGCGGTGCGGCACATGGTGGAGCGCGACGAGGGGAGCGTACTGATCACCTCCTCCATCGCCTCGACGATGCCGGGATCGTTCCAGGCCGTCTACAACGCGTCGAAGTCCTTCCTGCAGTCGTTCTCACAGGCGGTGCAGAACGAGCTCAAGGACTCCGGCGTCACCGTCACCGCCCTGATGCCCGGGCCCACCGACACCGACTTCTTCCGTCGCGCGGACATGCTCGACACGAAGGTCGGCCGGCAGGACAAGGACGACCCCGCGGACGTGGCCGGGCAGGGCCTGGCCGCGATGGAGTCCGGGAGCGACAAGGTCGTCGCGGGTTCGGTGAAGACCAAGGCGCAGGAGCTCCTCAACAAGGTGCTGCCGGACGCGCTCAAGGCGGAAGGGCACCGCAGGATGGCCGAACCGGACAGCGGCGACGGACACGCTCCGGCCGCGGCGGGCGAGGAGGAGTCACGATGAAGGCGCTGACCTGGCACGGCACGGCCGACGTGCGCGTCGACACCGTCGCGGACCCGGTGATCGAGCAGCCGACGGACGTGATCGTCAAGGTGACGACCACCGGACTGTGCGGTTCCGACCTGCACCTCTATCAGGTGTTCGGTCCGTTCCTCGAAGAGGGCGACATCCTGGGCCACGAACCGATGGGCATCGTCGAGGAAGCGGGCCCGGAGGTCAGCGAGGTGGGCCCCGGCGACCGGGTCGTCGTGCCGTTCAACGTCTCCTGCGGCACCTGCTTCATGTGCCGGCAGGGCCTCCACTCGCAGTGCGAGACCACCCAGGTCCACGAGCACGGCATGGGAGCGTCCCTCTTCGGCTACACCAAGCTCTACGGCCAGGTGCCCGGCGGCCAGGCCGAGTACCTGCGGGTGCCCTTCGGCAACGACCTGCCCGTCAAGGTCCCCGACGGCCCGCCGGACGACCGGTTCGTCTATCTCTCCGACGTCCTGCCGACGGCCTGGCAGGCCGTCCAGTACGCCGCCGTCCCTCCGGGCGGCAGCCTCGCCGTGCTCGGCCTCGGCCCCATCGGCGACATGTGCACCCGCGTCGCGGCCCACCTCGGCGTGGACACGGTCATCGGCATCGACCTCGTGCCGGAACGGCTGGACCGGGCACGCGGGCACGGCGTCCGGGTCTTCGACCTGGACCAGGACGGCCTCGTGGCCGCGGTGCGGGACCTGACCGACGGCCGCGGACCGGACGCGGTCATCGACGCGGTGGGCCTGGAAGCCCACGGCGCGCCGATGGTGGCGGGAGCCCAGAAGGTGACCGGGCTGCTGCCGGGCCGGCTGGCGGCCGGCCTGATGAAGCGCTTCGGGGTGGACCGACTCTCCGCCCTGTACCTGGCCATCGAGCTGGTCCGCCGGGGCGGCACCGTCTCCCTGTCGGGCGTCTACGGTGGCATGGCCGACCCCCTGCCGATGATGACCCTGTTCGACAAGCAGATCCAGCTGCGCATGGGGCAGGCCAACGTGTGGCGCTGGATACCGGACCTGCTGCCCCTGGTCACCGACGGCGACCCGCTGGGCGTCGAGGACTTCGCCACCCACCGGCTGCCTCTCCGCGAGGCACCGGATGCGTACGCCATGTTCCAGAAGAAGCAGGACGGCGCCGTCAAGGTGCTGTTCAACCCCTGAGTTGCACACGGCGCCGGAAGGGCACCCGCCTCGGAGAGCGGGACCGCGAGTTCCAGGAGGTGACCGTCATGGTCACGAACGGTACGTCTCCCACGTGCGGCGGTGCCCCGTGATCTCCCGGGCCGCCAACGTGGGCGAACGTCAGGAGACCTGCGACGAGCGGGCCGACCGCCTCTGGTCGGACCTCATGCACGAGGTACGCGTCGTCCTGACCGTCGTGCAGCTGCTGCTGGCCTTCCTCCTGGCGGCGTCGTTCACCCCCGCGTACGGGCTGCTCGACCACACCGACCGGCTGCTCTACCTCGTCTGCGTGCTGAGCGGCGCCGGAGCGACGGCGGCACTGACAGGTCCGGTCGCCCTGCACCGGCTCGTCACCGGCCTTGAGGTCAAGTCCGAGACGGTCGCCTGGGCTTCGCGGCTGGTGGCGACCGGCATGGTCCTGCTGCTGGCCATGACCGTTCTCGGGATTCTCGTCGTCCTCCGTCACATCACCGGGGCCGTCCCGGCGCTCCTCCTGGCCGCCCTCCTGGCGCTGTGGTGGATCGCGTGCTGGGCCCTGCCCGCCCTTCTCGTGCGCCGTCGCATCCGCGCGCGACTGCCGGACGTACGGTCGGCCCGGGCTGCCTCGACCGTGATGCGCGCACGCGGGACACGGCTTTCGGTCCACGGCCGCGCCGACTAATTCCACCGTGCGGCCCACACGTCGGCGTGGCCCCACTCTTTTGAGGGTCCGGGCGGGTGAGGGTCGGCATTGACGCCCCACCGCCTCGTGCAGACCTCAGGAGAGCACAGTGTTCCTTCGGAAGCGTCGCGCCCGATGGCGGGCCCAGGCCGAGGACGCGGCAAAGCGCGGCCTCACGGCCGCGGACGGCCGGCTGCCCCTGTCCGAGCTCGCCCGGGCCGCACTGCGCAAGGCGTTCCCCGACCACTGGGCCTTCCTCCTCGGGGAGATCGCCCTCTACTCGTTCGTCGTCCTGCTGCTCACCGGGGTCTACCTCACCCTGTTCTTCGACCCCAGCATGGTCGAGACCACGTACGACGGCCCTTACGTCCCCCTCCAGGGACAGCCGATGACGCAGGCCTACACCACGACGCTGTACCTCAGCTTCGAGGTGCGGGGCGGGCTGCTGATCCGGCAGGTGCACCACTGGGCGGCCCTGGTCTTCCTGGCCGCCGTCGCCGTGCACATGCTCCGCGTGTTCTTCACCGGCGCGTTCCGCAAGCCCCGGGAGGCGAACTGGGTGCTCGGCGTGACGCTGTTCATCCTGGCCATGGTGGAGGGTTTCGCCGGGTACTCGCTCCCCGACGACCTGCTGTCCGGGACCGGGCTGCGGACGGCGGCGACCATCGTGGGGTCGATCCCGGTCGTGGGCACGTATCTGGAGATGGCCGTGTTCGGCGGGCAGTTCCCCGGCCACGTGGTGATCCCGCGCCTGTACGTGCTGCACGTACTGCTCGTGCCGGCCCTGCTGGTGGCCGTGGTCACGGCGCACCTCCTGCTGGTCTTCTACCTGAAGCACACGCAGTGGGCCGTGCCGGGCCGGACCAACCGCAACGCGGTCGGGCAGCCGATGGTCCCGCACTTCGTCACCAAGTCCACCGGGCTGTTCCTGCTGGTCTTCGGGACGCTGACGATCATGGGGGCGATCGCGCAGGTCAACCCGGTCTGGAACTACGGTCCCTACCGGGCGGACCAGGATTCGGCCGGCTCCCAGCCGGACTGGTACGTCGGGTTCCTGGAGGGCGGCATGCGGCTGATGCCTCCCTGGGAGACGAACGTGGCGGGGCACACGATCATGTGGAACGTCTTCGTGCCCACACTGGTGCTGCCGGGCGTCCTGTTCACCGGTCTGCTCTTCTACCCACTGATCGAGAGGTGGCTGACGGGCGACCGCGCCGAGCACCATCTGTGCGACCGGCCGCGCAACCGCCCGGCCCGCACGGGCCTCGGCGTGGCCGGCATCGTCTTCTACGCCGTGCTGCTGCTGGCCGGCGGCAACGACGTCATCGCGTTCGGCTTCCGGCTCTCGGTCGAGGCGATCACCTGGATCCTGCGCATCGCGCTGATCGTGGCGCCGGTCCTGGCCTTCGCCGTGACCCGGCGTCTCTGCCTCGCCCTGCAGGAACGCGACCGCCGCAGGCTCTCCGAGGGCGAGGAGACCGGAGCGGTGGGACAGGCGGTCCACGGCGAACTCTCCGCCGGACACCGGGCCGTGGTGCCCGCGGTGCGCTATCGCCTGTTGATGCGCGAGACCCCCGAGCCGCTGGCGCTCCCCGACGAGGAGCGTGTCGCCCGTCGGCGGCGGCTTCGGGTCGCGGCGAGTCGCTGGTTCCAGGGGCGCCAGGTCGACCTCCCGGCGACGGAGAAGGAGCGTGCGGCCGTGGAGGAGCGCATGGCGCCGCCGGTGCGGGCCGACGGCCGGACGGACGACGCCTCCGAGGGCCCTGGTGGCCCGGAGGGTTCTCCGCACGCGGCGAAGGCGGCCGAGCAGACCGACTGAAACCCGGTCTGGTGCCCGGTGCGGCCCGACCCGGGCCGCACCGGGCCGAGTCCGGTCACGTCGGTCCGCGCCCGTCCGAGTCCGCCGGCACCGGTCCGACCGCCCCGGCCCGTGTCCGCTACCGCCGGTCCCCGTCGCCGGCGTACTGGAACACCAGGCCCGCGACACCCGCGCCGACCACGCCCGCCCCGAGCAGGAACAGCCAGACGGCGTACACCGCCCCCACGGCGAGCACGCTCGCCCCGACGGCGATCAGCACGGGCCAGGCGCTGTGCGGCGGGAAGAAGTCCAGCGGTCCGGAGCGTTCCCGTACCTCTCCGTCCGTGCGGTCCTCGGGGCGCTGCCCGATCAGCTGGTACCGGCGGGAGAAGAAGAAGGTCACGAGCAGCGCCATGAGGGTGGCGACGGTGAGCGCCGCCGTCCCCGCCGGCTCCGCCCCGGACCACACGGCGTACAGGACGTCCACGACGAGGAAGAACCCCGCCACGCCGGCGAACACGACGGCCTCGGTCTTCATGAGCGCTCCTCCTGCGACGGACCTTCGGGGCTGTGCAGCGTGTGGCGGGCGCCGGCCTCGGTCTCCGGATGATTCAGGTCGAAGGCCGGCGAGTCGGAACGGACCCGGGGGATAGCGGCGAAGTTGTGCCGCGGCGGAGGGCAGGAGGTCGCCCACTCCAGGGAACGGCCGTAACCCCACGGGTCGTCGGTCCGCACCCGGGGAGCCTTGGTCGCGGTGCGCCACACGTTGTAGAGGAAGGGCAGGGTCGACAGGCCCAGGAGGAAGGCACCGATGGAGGACACCGTGTTGAGGACGGTGAAGCCGTCGGCGTCGAGGTAGTCGGCGTAGCGGCGCGGCATGCCGGACTCCCCCAGCCAGTGCTGGACCAGGAAGGTCGTCTGGAAGCCGGTGAAGAGGCTCCAGAAATGGATCCGGCCGAGGCGTTCGTCGAGCAGGCGCCCGGTCCACTTGGGCCACCAGAAGTAGAAGCCCGCGAACATCGCGAAGACCACCGTGCCGAACAGGACGTAGTGCAGGTGGGCGACGATGAAGTACGAGTCGGTGAGGTGGAAGTCGAGCGGCGGCGAGGCGATCAGCACGCCGCTCAGGCCGCCCAGCAGGAAGGTGACCAGGAAACCGACCGCGAACAGCATGGGTGTCTCGAAGGAGAGACTGCCGTGCCACATCGTGCCGATCCAGTTGAAGAACTTGATCCCCGTGGGGACGGCGATGAGGAAGGACATGAGGGAGAAGAAGGGCAGCAGGACGGCGCCCGTGGCGAACATGTGGTGCGCCCACACGACGGCCGAGAGCATCGTGATGGTGACGGTGGCTCCCACCATGCCGACGTAGCCGAAGAGCGGTTTCCTGCTGAACACGGGGATGATCTCGCTGATGATGCCGAAGAACGGCAGCGCGACGATGTAGACCTCCGGGTGGCCGAAGAACCAGAACAGGTGCTGCCAGAGCAACGCGCCGCCGGCTTCCGAGTCGTAGACGTGCGCGCCGAGCTTCCGCTGCGCCTCGAGGGCGAGCAGGGCGGCCGTGAGCACCGGGAAGGCGAGCAGCGCGAGGATGGAGGTGAAGAGCACGTTCCAGGTGAAGATCGGCATCCGGAACATCGTCATGCCCGGGGCGCGCAGGCAGACGATGGTGGTGATGAAGTTGACGGCGGTCAGCGTGGTGCTCACGCCGGACAGGACCAGGCCCATGGTCCACAGGTCGCCGCCCGGGCCGGGTGAGAACACCGGGCCGTTCAGCGGGGCGTAGGCGAACCAGCCGAACGACGCGGCGCCGCCGGGTACGACGAGACCCGACACGACGACGAGTCCGCCGCCGAGGTAGAGCCAGTAGCTGAGGGCGTTCAGCCGTGGGAAGGCCATGTCCGGGGCGCCGATCTGCAGCGGCATCACCGCGTTGGCGAATCCGGCGAACATGGGCGTGGCGAACAGCAGCATCATCACCGTGCCGTGCACGGTGAACAGCTGGTTGTACTGGGCTGCGCTCACGATCTGGAGTCCTGGTCGGGCGAGCTCCGCGCGCATCAGCATGGCCAGCGTGCCGGCCAGCAGGAAGAACCCGAACGAGGTGACCATGTAGAGGTAGCCGATCACCTTGTGGTCGGTGGTCGTCAGCAGTCCCATGATGCGCACGCCCGTACCGAGCGCGCCGCGGGGGCTCTCCGTCGGCGCCTCCGGCTCGGTCGCACTCCACTCCGGCACCTCTCGCGGCGGTCCTGTGCCGTCCCGTTCCATGCGTTGTCCACCCCAATGCCTCGGTGTGCGGTCGGTGCCCCGATCCTGGTTCCTGAACGTCTCCGAGGAGCCGACGCGGGGGGCGACACGCACCGGAATTCACCGGTTCACCGCCGCGCCCGTTGACGGGTGCGCCGTTCCGTCCGTCCACACAGCCGACGCGGTACCACCGAACCGGGTGACCCCGTGCTCGTGTCGGGCGCGTACGACGGGAGCCGGAGGCGCCGGGGCCGAGGATGCACCCGTCGCAGTCATCTCTTCCGACAGGAGCCGACATGCTCGAACGCAAGAAGGTCAAGGGCCGTACCCAGGTCACGTTCGTCCTGCCCGACCACACCCCGGCCGGCCCCGTCAGCGTCGTCGGGGACTTCAACCACTGGAACCCCTACGCCCACCCGCTGGCACCGCGTGGTGACGGCACCCGCGCCGCCACGGTCACCCTGCCGGCCCACACCAGCCACGCCTTCCGCTATCTCGCGGCGGACGACCACTGGTTCGACGACGAGGCCGCCGACCACCACGACGGCACCAACAGCCGTCTGAACACCTGACCTCCTGACGCCGTCCCGGTGGGCGACGACACACGCCGTTCGCCGCCCACGGGTTCCCGGCTCAGCAGATCCGCGGCAGCTGCTCCCCGAGCGGCATGTCCACCACCCGCGTGCCGCCCAGGCCGGTACGGGCGACGACCATGCCGGGATGTTCCTCCACGGTCTCGCCGATGACGGTCGCGCCCGCCCCGAGCGGGTGGGCGCGCATCGCGGCCAGGACGGGTTCCGCGTGCTCGCGCGGTACGAAGGCCACCAGCTTGCCCTCGTTCGCGACGTACATCGGGTCGAGGCCGAGGATCGCGCAGGCGTTGGCCACGGGCTCGGGGACGGGCACGGCGCGCTCCTGGAGGACCACGCCGGTGCCCGAGGCGGCCGCGATCTCGTTGAGCGAGGCGGCCAGACCTCCGCGGGTGGGGTCGCGCAGCACGTGGAGATCCGGCGTGACCGCGAGCATCGTCTCGACGAGACCGCCGAGTGCCGCGCAGTCGCTCTCGATCTCCACGCCGAACTCCAGGCCCTCGCGCACGCTCATGACGGCCACGCCGTGGACGCCGACGGGCCCGCTGACGATCACCACGTCACCGGGGACGACGCGCTGTGGACGGAGATCCACACCGTCGGGCACGAGGCCGATCCCGGAGGTGTTGATGTAGACGCCGTCCCCGTGGCCGGCCTCCACGACCTTGGTGTCGCCGGTGACCACCTGGACGCCGGCCGTACGCGCGGCGGCGCCGAGGGCGTTCGCCACCCGGGCGACGACGTCGGTCCCGACGCCTTCCTCGAGGATGAAGCCGCAGGACAGGTAGGCCGCCCTGGCGCCGCTCATCGCGAGGTCGTTCACGGTTCCGTTGACGGCCAGGTCGCCGATGCTGCCGCCGGGGAAGAAGAGCGGACGCACCACGAAGGTGTCGGTGGAGAAGGCCAGCCGGGCGCCGCCGAGTTCGAGCGCGGCGGCGTCCGTGGTGACCGAGAGCGCCGGGCCACCGAAGGCGGGTGCGAAGATCTCCTCGACCAGTTCGGCGGAGAGAGCGCCGCCGCCGCCGTGGCCCATCACGATCTGCGCCTGGTCCCGCAGAGGTGCCGGGCAGGTCCAGGCGAGCATGTCGGGCGCCTGGTCCGTGGCGGTCGTGACGGTGCTGCCCGTGGTCGTGTCAGACAACGGAACTTCCTTCCCGGGGAGGGACGTTCGAGGACGGGGTGACCGGGATCGGAACTCCCGGTGCCGGGGCCCGCCGCCCCGGAGAGCCGAGGTCGAGCCGCCGGTAGAGGTAGTAGGCGGCGCAGGCCCCCTCGCTGGAGACCATCGTGGCGCCCAGCGGGGAGCGGGGCGTGCACAGGGTGCCGAAGGCTTCGCACTCGTTGGGCTTGAGCAGGCCCTGCAGGACCTCTCCACTGCGGCATTCGGCCGGTTCGCGGGTGTCGATCCCCTCGACGGAGAAACGGATCTCGGCGTCGTAGTCGCGATAACGCTCCGACAGCCGCCAGCCGCTGTCCGGGATGACGCCGATCCCGCGCCACGACCGGTCGGTGACCTCGAAGACGTCGTCGAGCATGGCCCTGGCGGCCGGGTTGCCGTCGGCCCGCACGGCACGGGGGTAGGCGTTGTCGACGGTGTGCTCGCCCCGCTCCAGCTGGAGCACCGTCCTCCGTACCCCTTCGAGGATGTCCAGGGGTTCGAACCCGGTGACCACGATCGGCACCCGGTGCCGTGCGGCGAGCTCGGGGTACTCCGCCGTTCCCATCACGCTGCAGACGTGGCCGGCAGCGAGGAAGCCCTGTACGCGGCAGTCCGGGGACCGCATGATCGCCTCGATCGCGGGCGGCACCCGGACGTGGGAGACCAGGAGGCTGAAGTTACGGATGCCCAGTCTGCGCGCCTGGTGGACCGTCATCGCGTTGGGCGGGGCGGTGGTCTCGAAACCGATGCCGAAGAACACCACCTCGCGCCGCGGATTCTGCTCGGCGATCCGCAGGGCGTCGAGCGGGGAGTAGACGACCCGGACGTCGCCGCCCCGCGCGCGCACCTGGAAGAGGTCCCGGCCGGTGCCGGGGACCCGCAGCATGTCCCCGAACGAGCAGAAGATCACGCCGGGGCGGGAGGCGATCTCCAGGGCCTTGTCGATGACCTCCAGTGGTGTCACGCACACCGGACAGCCCGGCCCGTGGATCAACTCGATCTGCTCCGGCAGGAGTTGGTCGATGCCGTGCCGGATGATGCTGTGGGTCTGGCCGCCGCAGACCTCCATCAGCGCCCACGGCCGGGTCACCGTCGCGTGGATCTCGTCGAGCAGCCGCCGGGCCAGCTCGGGGTCCTGGAACTCGTCGATGTACTTCACGGGTGCACCTCTCCGGCGACGCCCTCGCGCGCCTGCCGTTCTCCTTCGGCCGTCCCGGCGGCCGTCTCCCACGGGTCGCCGAACTCCTCCTGGAGCATGCCGAGGTTCTCGAACAGCTCCAGCGTCCTCCTGGCCGACTCCTCGTCCAGACGCTGCAGGGCGAATCCGACGTGGACGATCGCGTACTCGCCCACCTGCAGGTCGGGGAGATACTCCAGGCAGACCTCCTTGACCACGCCGCCGAAGTCGACGGTGGCCATCCGGGTGCCGTCCCGGTCCTCGACGTCCAGCACCCTTCCGGGGACTGCCAGACACATGTGCGTCTCCTCACTGTCGCTGTCGTGATCGCGCGCCCGGGGCCGGGCCGGTGGTGACACGTCCGGCCACGACCAGCTGGCCGAGGGCCAGCCCGCCGTCGTTCGGCGGCACCAGGCGGTGGCGAAGGACGGTGAAGCCGTCCCGGCGCAGAGCACGGTCACAGGCCGAGGCCAGCACCGTGTTGGCGAACACTCCCCCGGTCAACGCCACGGTCTCCACGCCGAGTTCGCCGCGGGCCGCGGCGCAGATGGTGTGCACCAGCCGGGCCACGGCGTGGTGGAACCGGGCCGCGACGAGGGCCGCCGGAGTGCCGCCGCGCACGTCGTCGGCGATCGCGGCCAGCAGCGGGGCGGGGTCGGCCGAGAGCGGGCGGCCCGGTCGCGGAGCCGTCAGACGGAAGGCGTAGCGCGCGTCGTCCTCCGCGGCCGGCGCACGGAGAGCCGCGGCCTCCAGCTCGACGGCCGCCTGCGCCTCGTGACCGGCGAGGTGGCGGATTCCCGCGAGCGAGGCGACGGCGTCGAAGAGGCGGCCCATGCTCGATGTCGGTACGCAGTTGAGTCCGCGCGCCAACTGCTGTTCGAGCACGCTCAGTTCACCGGGCGGGCACGCCTCGACGCACGGCAGCGCGGGGTCGAACGGGAGGCCGGCGGCGGACAGGTGCGCGAGGGCCATGCGGTACGGGCGCCGAACGGTCGCGTCCCCGCCGGGAAGCGGCACGTAGGCGAGGTGCGCGAACCGCGAGAACCCCTGGTAGTCAGCGAGCAGGAACTCGCCGCCCCACACGGCGCCGTCGAGGCCGTAGCCGGTGCCGTCGAAGGCGACTCCGAGGACGGGGCGGCTGCCGTCGAGGCCGTTCTCCGCCATGGCGGAGGCGATGTGCGCGTGGTGGTGCTGCACGCGCACGACCGGGCGTCCCGCCGCGTGCCGGACCGCCCAGCGCGCGGACCGGTACGCGGGGTGGTGGTCCACGGCGAGCAGGCCGGGCCTGACGCCCGTGACGGATTCCAGCTGCCGCTCGGCCGCGGTGAGGGCCAGCTGCGTCGCCAGGGTGTCCATGTCGCCGATGTGCGCGGACAGCCAGGCCTGGTGGCCCTGGCCGAGGCAGAACGTGTTCTTCAGGTCCCCGCCGACGGCGAGGGCGGGGACGACCTCGACCGGCAGGGTGAGCGGCAGCGGGGCGTAGCCGCGGGAGCGGCGCAGCACGAGCGGTTCGCCGTCACGGACGCGTACGACGGAGTCGTCGCAGGGGACGTGGATCGGGCGGTCGTGCGTCAGCCAGGCGTCCGCCAGACCGGCGAGCCTGACGAACGCGTCCGCCTCGTCGGTGACGATGGGTTCGCCGGAGAGGTTTCCACTGGTCATGACCAGGAGCCGGGGCCCCGGCTCGGGGGCGCCGACTCCGAGGAGCAGGTGGTGCACCGGGGTGTACGGGAGCATGACGCCGAGGTCCGGACTGCCGGGGGCCACCTCCGGCGCCGGGAGGGTGCCGGACGGCGGCGGGGTGTCACGGCGTCGCAGGAGGACGACGGGGCGGACGCGCCCGGTGAGGAGTTCGCGCTCCGCCGGGCCGAGGTGCACCAGGGGCTCGATGTCCGCGAGCTCCGCCGCCATCACCGCGAACGGTTTGGTCCCGCGTGCCTTGCGCCGGCGCAGTTCGGCGACCGCCGCGGAGTTCGTGGCGTCGCAGGCCAGGTGATAACCGCCCAGGCCCTTGACCGCGAGGATCGCGCCCGCCGCGAGCATCCGCCGGGCGGCGGTCACCGGGTCGACGCGCGGGTCCGCCGGGGCCGAGGGGCCCGGTCCGGCGACCAGTCGCATTCGGGGGCCGCACTTCGGGCAGGCCACTGGCTGCGCGTGGAACCGCCGGTCCGCCGGGTCCGCGTACTCCCGCGCGCAGTCGGGGCACATGGGGAAGCCGGCCATGGTCGTGTGGGCGCGGTCGTAGGGCAGGCCGGTGACGATGGTGAACCGGGGCCCGCAGTGGGTGCACGTCACGAAGGGGTGCAGGTGTCTCCGGTCGGCGGGGTCGGCGAGTTCCGCGAGGCAGTCGTCGCAGGTGGCCGTGTCCGGCGGGACGAGGGTCCGGACGTCGCCGTCCTGGCGCGAGGGGACGATGGTGAAGCCGCTGCCGCCGCGCGGGGCGACGCCGGTCGTCTCGACGGACTCCACCCGGGCCAGCGGCGGCGCCTCGGGCCCGACGCGGGCGCAGAACGCCGCCACGTCCGCGGGGTCTCCCTCGACCTCGGCCACGACGCCGTCGGGGGTGTTGGTGACGTGGCCGGACAGTCGCAGGCCGGTGGCGAGGGCGTAGACGTACGGCCGGAAGCCCACGCCCTGGACGACTCCGCGCACGACGACACGGTGGCGCAGGGCGGGCGTCGGGGGTGCGGCGACCGGTCGTACGGCGGTCACGCGCCGGCCCGGGCCATCACGGGGGTGTGGGTGTCGGCGCCCTCGGCAGCGGCCAGGGCCCGGTCGAGCAGCGTTCCGGCGCCGCGGCCGTCGCGCGCGGAGGTGAGGAGGACCTCGACGCCGGGGTTGACCTGTTCCACGTTGCGGCGGAAGGCCGCCTCGTCGAACTCGGCGGCCGCGGCGAGGTCTGTCTTCGTGACGACCACCAGCTGGGCGAGGCCGAAGGCGGTGGGGTATTTGAGGGGCTTGTCCTCGCCCTCGGTGACCGAGGCGAGGACGACGCGGAGGGATTCGCCGAGGTCGTAGCCGGCCGGGCAGACGAGGTTGCCGACGTTCTCCACGAACAGCAGCCGGGTGGCCTCGGGCAGCCAGTCGTGCAGGTGCCGGGCGACCATGTCGGCCTCCAGGTGGCACAGGCCGTCGGTGTGCACCTGCTTGACGGGGACGCCCGCCCGGGCCAGGCGTTCGGCGTCGTTCTCGGTGGCCAGGTCCGCGGTGAGCGCGGCCGTGCCGACGCCCCGCTCGACGGCCCGCCGCAGTACGCGCTCCAGCAGGGCGGTCTTTCCGCTGCCGGGGCTGGAGAGCAGGTTGATCACCGTCGTACCGCGGGCGGTCAGTTCGGCGCGCAGGATGCCCGCCGCGGCTTCGTTCCTCGCGAGGATCGCCCGCTGCAGGTCGACTACTCGGCACATGATCGGCTCTTCTCGGTGGTGGGTTCGCTGCGTGGTGCGCCGCTCGCGGCGGGTTCGGCCCAGCGGACCTCCCGGATCCGCAGTTCGCGGCCGGAGACGAGCTCGACGGCGGCTCCCCCGCAGCCGGGGCAGAGCAGGCGTGGCGGCATGCCGACCTCCCAGACCCGGGAGCAGGGCTCGCAGCGTGCGGTCCCCGGCACCGTCGTCGTGATCAGTTCGGCGCCCTCGACGAGCGTTCCGGCGCAGGCGAGTTCGAAACAGAAGGCGAGCGAGTCGGCGACGATGCCGGCCAGCTCACCCATCTCCAGGCGGATGCTGCGGACCCCCGTGGCCCCGCGGGACCGCGCGGCCGTCTCGACCTGGTCGACGACGGCCAGGGCGACGGACATCTCGTGCATCGCTCTCCGTCCCGGGGCTGCGGTGTCTCTGGGCCGCCATTACAGGACGGGAGCAGCCGCGGGTGCCGCCCGGCTCGCCGGAAGAGCGCGGAGCTGTCGTCCGTTCGGTGCAGCCGAACCGGGCGACGGCGCCCACGGCGGGGGCGCGGGCAGCGGATCCTGCGGTGGGTCACATCCTGCTGATGCGCAGGTAGCGCTGGAGGTCGGGGAGGAGCGCTTTGAGGACGGCCACGAGGGTCAGGGCGGCGGTGACGGCGACGAAGGTGGTGCCGATGACGTTCTTGTTCATGCTGCTCTCCGTGTCGGGCTTCAGACGACGACTTCCCGGCTGACGAGTTCGGTCACCATGCGGACCGCTTCGGGCAGTGCGGCGGCGACCTGCGGGCTGAGTCCCACGCCTTCGTCGAGGCAGGCGGGTTCGCAGCCGACGACGAGGATCCTGCGCGGCGGCGCGGCGCCCGTTCCCGCGCACAGGGTGTCCAGGAGGGCGAGGACGGCGTCGGGCGCCATCCGGTGGCCGTCGAGCGGCACGGCGTGCGGGTCGGTGAGCCGGCCGTCCGGCGCCGTGGCGTCGATCAGGTAGAGCGTGCCCGGCGCGCCGCCCCGTGCGGTGGCGTCGACGAGGACGAGGGTGTCCCAGCCGTCGAGGAGCCGGTAGGCGAGGTGGACGCCGCGGATTCCGACGTCCGACACCTCGACGTGGGGCGGCAGTCCCTGTCCGGCGAGGAGGCGTACGGTCTCGACGCCGAAGCCGTCGTCGCCGAGGAAGACGTTGCCGACGCCCGCCACGAGGGTGCGCGGGGCGGAGCGGGGCTCGGGGGGCCCGGGTTCGTTCACACGTCCTCCAGTGCGTGCACCTCGTCGGGCTGGAAGTAGAGGAACCGGCCCTGTTCCCGCCGGATGTCGGCGCCCGGGTCGTCCTCCAGGGTCACGGCGATGTGCACCCCGCCGTCGACGTCGTGCAGCACGGCTTCGACCAGGGCGCTGCGGCCGTCCACGAACAGGTCCTGGGCGTCGGTCCGGCGCAGCCGGGGGCGGAGGAGCACCCTGCTGCCCGCCCGGACGGCGTGTCCGTCGACGAGGACGTGGTCTCTGGCGGGGTCGACGGAGGGGTCGCCCGCCGGGTCCCACCACGGGGTGTCCGGTGCGAGGAGGTCCGCCCCGGGCGGGTGCTCGGGCGCGGTGACCTCCCGCAGGCTGCGTACGGCTCCGTGCAGCCGTTCCAGCACCTCCGGCGGCATGGTGTCCGCCAGGTCGATCACGGCCGCGGCGCGTGCGTCGGTCCCCCGTGCCTCGCGCTTCTCCTCGTCGGTGAGGGCCGCGGTGCGCAGGGCGAGGATCTCGTCGATCTCGGTGGCGTCGTAGAGCGCTCCCGGGCTCTCGGGGGCGATGGCCGGGTGGTCGTCGAGGATGATCGGCGAGGAGAGCACGAGGTCGGCGCGGCCCGGTTCGCCGGCCAGGACGGGCCAGGTGTGCCGGTTGTCGCAGGAGGCCACGGCGCCCCTGGCCCATTCCGGCGGGTCGGTCATGGACAGGAAGGAGCCGGCTTCGAGGCGAAGCAGGGTGTGCGTGGCGACCAGGGAGTACGCGAGCGCCGCGTGCCGGTCGGCGTCCGGCAGGGCGGGCCGGCGGGTGGTGTTCTCGACCGTGACGGACAGCCGCTCGACCCGGTACGGGCCGTCGAGTTCCGCCGCCGAGATCCGTACGGTGCCGCTGATCTCCTCGCGGCGGCGCACCAGTCGGCCGCGGACCCGCCCGTCGGCGTCGGTGACCTCCTCGGTCTCCTCGGCGGCGGGGCGGGTGAAGGGCACGGTCACGCCCGCGCCCGCCAGTTCGCCGACGGGGACGGCGAGGGCGATCCGCTCCTCGACGCCCTCGTCCCAGGTCGGCAGGACCCGGTCCGCCAGGCGCAGTTCGGTGACGGGCACGTGACCGCCGTCGTCGCGCAGTGCCTCCACGGTCCGCCGCTGGACGTGCAGGAAGCGGACCTCCAGGGCGAGTTCGGCGCCCGCCCTGGGCTCCATCAGGCACTCGGTGTGCTGCACGGAGGGCTCGCCGGCGGCGCTCCAGGACGGCGGAACGAGCACGCCGAACTGCCAGCGGAACCTGTTCTTCGCGGCCGACGCCCGGTACGGGTAGAGCACGTACCCCTCGAAGAGGACGGCGTCGGCGACCTGCCGGGCGACGGCGAGTCGTGTCTCGGTGCCGGGAGTGAAGACGCTGGTGGTCATCGTGTCCGCTCCCCCGCCTCTCCGAGCAGGGACTCGACGGTGGCCTGCCAGGACGGCAGGGCCCGGCGCGACCGGTAGGCGAGCAGGGCGTCCATCGCGTCGCTCGGGAGCCGGATCCAGCCGCACCCCGGGAAGTGCTGGTCGATCATCTCGCGCCAGACCTTCACGGGCATCCGGTGGACGACCTCCTTGTCCCAGGGCACGGGCTCGACGTGGAAGCCGCCGGCGCCGGTGAACGCGGTCCCGGAGAACAGCAGGAGCAGCGGTACCTCGCCGCCCGAGAGCGCGCGGAAGTAGCGGGTGGCGGCGATGTCGGTGTCGTAGGTGCACGGTACGACGAGGTCGGTCTCGATCTCGCCGGTGAAGCCGGGGACCATCACGGAGACCTGGGCGAACTGCACGGGGTTCAGGCTGCTGCCCCACCGGGACCGTTCGCCGAACAGGTCGCCCAGGGCCTCGGCCTCCTGGTCGTCGTATCCGCGCCGGGCCGGTTCGATACGGATCTGGCAGCGCAGCGCGAGTGCGTGCACCCGGGTCCCGGGTGTCGCGCTGACGCGCAGCCGGAACACGAGCGTCGGTCCGGCCGCGTAGGCGTCGGCGCGGACGCCGGTGCAGGCGAAGGAGAACTCGGTCACGGCCGGCTCCCCCGCACGTCGCGCGCCGATCCGCGGACGCGGGCGAAGACGGCGTCGAGGTCGGACCGTGCCTCCGCGCCTCCGTCGAAGCCCTGCCAGTGCAGTCGCATGCGGCCCACCAGTTCGTAGCAGACGTCGATCGGCACCAGGAAGCACTCCGTGCGCCCCTCGTGACGGCGCAGCAGCAGCGCCTCCACGTCGGGCTGGAGGAGGGCGGCGAGCCGGGTGGCGTCCAGGACGGACTGCCAGGTGGTGTCCTCCAGTTCGCTCTCGGTGGCGCCGGCGGGGCTCGGGTAGAGCGCCACCGCCGTGTCGAGGGCGGAGTTGTGGAAGAGGAAGGCGACCGAGACCGGGATGCGCAGCGTCTCCCACACGGTGTCGTCGACGCGGTGGGCCGGGTCGGCGAGGCAGCGGTCCGGAACGGCTCGGAAGCGGCCCCGCGCGGCGGCCGAGTGGTCCATGAGCTGTGTGCAGGCGCCGCAGGCGCAGACCAGGGTCCGCTTGTCGGTGTCGGCCAGGTGGCGGTGGCGCTCGCCGGCGAGCCGGGTCCCGCACAGTTCGCACCGCTCCTCCCGGGGCGGGCGCGCGGTGGTGAAGCGCCGCAGGCCGGTGGGCGCCGGGCGGGGCCCGGTACCGGTGGGGAGCCCGGTCACCGGGCGTCGCCCGAAGCGATGCCGGCCGTGGCCGCGCCGGGCGGGCGGGTGCCGATCTGGAGCAGCGCGGGCTCCGGCGCGTCCGCCGGTTCCAGTTCGACGCCGGTGACCTCGGGGGCGAAGCAGGCGAGGGCGTCCAGTGCCGCCTGCCGGGTCGTCTCCCGGGTGCTCGGGCATCCGCAGCCCGACGAGGCCGCGACGCCCAGCCGCAGCACCCCGCTCGCCGCGTCGAATCCGGCGTTCCGCACGGGCTGCGGCAGGCCGGACAGCGCCCGCTCGATGCGGGTGGGCAGGTCGTCCGGGTGCAGCCCGTGCAGGTTCAGCAGGCTCGCGACGAGTTCGTCCGCGAGCAGTGCGCCGAGCGGTTCCGCGGGGGGCCGGGCGCCGGGGCGGCCGAGGAGCTCGACGACGCGGGCGAGACCGCTGCCGTAGAACTCCATCAGGACCCGCACGAGGTCCTCGGCGGCGGCGACGGCATCGGCGTCACCCTGCTCCGCCAGCCGGTCGAGGAGCTCCTCGACCCGCCGGCCCGCCTGTTCGGCGGTCACGGCGCTCATCCGCCCAGTCCGCTCAGGCCGGTGGGCACGTGCATCGCCTTCACCGTCCGGCCGTTGCCGGTGTACATGTGCACACCGCACGGCAGGCACGGGTCGAAGCTCCGTACGGCGCGCATGATGTCGATGCCCTTGAAGTTCTCGGGCGGGTTCTCCTCGAAGATCGGGGTGTTCTGCACCGCGTCCTCGTAGGGGCCGGGGGTGCCGAAGGTGTCCCGGGTGGAGGCGTTCCACGGTGTGGGCGGATACGGGTGGTAGTTGGCGATCTTGCCGTCCCGGATCACCATGTGGTGGGAGAGGACGCCCCGGACCGCCTCGGTGAAGCCGACACCGATGGACTCGTCGGGCACCTCGAACTTCTCCCAGGTCTGGGTGCGTCCGGCGCGGACCTCCGCCAGGCCCTTCTCCGCGCAGTGCAGGGCCACGGCAGCCGCGTACGCCTGGAAGTAGGTCCGGGCGCGGTTGCGCTCCAGGGCGTTGCTCCACTGCGGGATCTTCCACTCGAAGGTGGTCTCCGGCTTGGTCAGCGTCCGGGGCAGGTTGATGACGACGCTGTGCCCGGTGGCCTTGACGTAGCCGATGTCGACCAGTCCGGACAGGGCGGTCGACCACAGCCGGGCGATGGGGCCGCCACCGGTGTCGAGCGCCAGGTGGTCCTTGCCGTCGAACCAGCGGGGCGACATCACCCAGCTGTACTTGTCGTCGAAGTTCCGCTTCTGCGGGGCGGGGATGGTGTGCTGGTTCCACGGATGACGGGGGTCGACCGGGTTGCCCAGCGGGTCGTGCGTGACGAACTGTTCCTGGCCTTCCCAGTCCTCGTAGTACGAGCTGCCGAGCAGGATGCGGATGCCGAGGTTGATCCGGGTGAGGTCGTTGGTCACGAGCTTGCCGTCGACGACGACGCCCGGGGTGACGAACATCCGCCGGCCCCAGTCGGTCATGTTGGCGTACGTGAAGTCGCAGTACTCGGGGTCGTTGAGCGCCCCCCAGCAGCCGAGCAGCACGCGACGCCGGCCGACCTCCTCGTAGCCGGGCAGGGCTTCGTAGAAGAAGTCGAAGAGGTCGTCGTGGAGCGGGACGACCCGCTTCATGAACTCCACGTAGCGCATGAGCCGGCTGAGGTAGTCGGTGAAGAGCTGCACCGACGCGATGGTGCCGACGCCGCCGGGGTAGAGCGTGGAGGGGTGCACGTGGCGCCCCTCCATCAGGCAGAACATCTCCCTGGTGTAGCGGCTGACCTGCAGCGCCTCGCGGTAGAACTCGCCTTCGAGGGGGTTGAGGGAGCGCATGATGTCGGCGATGGTCCGGTAGCCGTGTTCGGCGGCGTGCGGGGCCTCGGTGCGCTCGGCGAGTTCGAGCACGCCGGGGTTGGTCTCGCGGACCATCTTCTCGCAGTAGTCGACGCCGACCAGGTTCTCCTGGAAGATGTTGTGGTCGAACATGTACTCCGCGGACTCGCCGAGGTTGATGACCCACTCGCCCAGGTGCGGAGGCTTCACGCCGTACGCCATGTTCTGCGCGTACACGGAGCACGTGGCGTGGTTGTCGCCGCAGATGCCGCAGATGCGGCTGGTGATGAAGTGCGCGTCGCGCGGGTCCTTGCCGCGCATGAAGACGCTGTAGCCGCGGAAGACGGACGACGTGCTGTAGCACTCGGCGACCCGCCGCTGCTTGAAATCGATCTTGGTGTGGATGCCGAGACTGCCCACGATCCGGGTGATGGGATCCCAGGCCATCTCCACCAGGCCGCTGCCGTCCCCCGTCGTCTTCGCCGGAGATGCCATTGTCTGTACGGTGCCCTTCGTCGGTTCTTCGGTTTCACGAACGGTGCGGGGGTGAGGGGGTTTCCGGGCGGCCGGCCCCCGTCACCAAGGCGGCCGGTATCCGGTGGTGATCCGGTCGCCGGTGTGCCGCCACTTCGGCTCCTTGTCCACGGTCCTGGCCGTGATGTCCCGCAGCCGGCGGATCACGGAGCCGTACACGCCGCTCGCGGTGCTGGACACCTTGGCTCCGGGTGGTTCGTCCATGAACGGCATGAACTTGTCCGGGAAGCCTGGCATCGTGCAGGCGATGCAGATGCCGCCGACGTTCGGGCATCCGCCGATGCCGTTCATCCAGCCGCGCTTGGGGACGTTGCACTTCACGACCGGTCCCCAACAGCCCAGTTTGACCAGGCACTCGGGCGAGTCGTACGCGGTGGCGAACTGGCCCTGCTCGTAGTAGCCCGCGCGGTCGCAGCCCTCGTGCACCGTCGCCCCGAACAGCCAGGTCGGGCGGAGCCGGTCGTCGAGCGGAATCATCGGCGCGGAGCCGGCGGCCTGGTAGAGCAGGTACGTCAGGGTCTCCGCGAAGTTGTCCGGCTGGATGGGGCATCCGGGCACGCACACGATGGGGATGCCGGCCTTCGACTTCCAGTCCCACCCGAGGTAGTCCGGCACGCCCATCGCGCCGGTCGGGTTGCCGGCCATGGCGTGGATGCCGCCGTACGTGGCGCAGGTGCCGATCGCGACCACCGCGAGCGCCTTGGGGGCCAGGCGGTCGATCCACTCGCTCGTGGTGATGGGCTGGCCGGTCTCGGGGTTGTCGCCGAAGCCGCACCAGTACCCCTCCGGTTTGATGTCCTCGTTGGGGACCGAGCCCTCGACCACCAGCACGAACGGGTCGATCTCTCCGCGTTCGCCCTTGAAGAACCACTCGATGAACGTGTCGGCGCCGCCCACCGGACCGCACTCGAAGTCGATCAACGGCCAGTGGACCGCGATCTTCGGCAGTCCGGGCAGCCCCGCCAGGGCGATCTCCTCGATGCTGGGCTGCATGGCCGCGGTCAGCGCCACCGAGTCGCCGTCGCAGCTCAGACCCGCGTTGATCCAGAGGATGTGGATCGGCTTCTCGTCACTGCCGGCAGCGGCGCCCTGATCGTCGACCTGGGCCTGCGTGCTTGCGTTCATGGGTCGCCTCCTGCGGAGGGTGGGACAGGGGCCGTCTCAGGGCCCGCGTACGTGTCAACGGTCGGCCGGACCGGCCGCGCCCGCATCCCAGGCGTCAGGCGATCCCGCGGCCCGGCCCTCCTTACGGGCGAACGCCCGGCGCAGGGAGTGGTAGGGCGCGGTGGGATCGTCGAAGATCACCCGCATGCGGCTGAGCTCCTGCTCCCGGTGGGCTGCGAGGGGTGTGATCGACTCCCTGGCCTCGTACTCCGCCTTCTTCGCCGCCACTCGGGAGGCGACGGCGGGATGCGATGCCAGCCGGGCGGCCAAGCGGGTGACCTCGGCGGAGAAATCCGCCGGCCCGCACTCGACGACCCGGTCGACGAGCCCCGTGCTGCGGGCGGCCGCGGCGGAGACGGGCCTGGCGGCCTGGGTGAGGCGCTCCGCCAGGGCCGGGCCCACCCTGCGGGGCAGGGTGTGGGTCCAGTACTCCGACCCGTACAGGCCCATGCGCCGGTAGTGGGGGTTGAGGACGGAGCCCGACCGGCACCAGACCTCGTCGGCGGCCAGGGCCAGCATCACGCCGCCCGCGGCGGCGTTGCCGCCGATCGCGCTGACGACGAGCCGGTCGGTGGTGGTGAGCACCGCCTCGACCAGGTCGTTCATGGCGTTGATGTTGGCCCAGGACTCGGCGGCCGGGTCGGCGGCGGCCTCGATCACGTTGAGGTGGATGCCGTTCGAGAAGAAGTCGCGCTGTCCGCCGAGCACGAGGACGGAGGTGGGACGCCGGCAGGCGGTCTCGTAGGCCCGCAGCAGGCGGCGGCAGTGGTCGGTGCTCATCGCTCCGCCGGGGAAGGCGAAGGACAGCACACCGACGGGGCCCTGCTCCCGGTACCGGATGTCGGACCAGGTCCGGCCCGCCTCCGCGTCGACCGGCGCGGGCAGTTCGGGGAGGTCCGGCAGCCGTCCCGCGAGGCCGAGGGCCAGGGTGGCGGGCAGCTTGCAGGCCCGCTCCTCACCCCGCCCGGTACGGGCGCGCAGCTCCGGGATCCACACGGCGCCGTCGCCCGTGGCGCGGCAGACCGCGCCGGCCCGGGTCGCCAGCAGCTCACCGGGCTCACCGCGCAGGCCGTCCTCCGCGTGGCCGCCGTGCAGGAACCAATCGGCCCCGAGCAGCTCGTCCAGGACGCCCGGCTGTGAGTCGGCGGCGCGCAGGGTGCGCAGGACCGTCTCGGTGGCCTCGTCCCAGGAGATCCGGCGCTGCTCCTGACGGAAGTGGGGCCGGACCCGGACCTGCCCCGTCTGCGGGTGCGGTGCGGCTCCGGCGGCGACCCGCTCGACGGCGAGGTGCACGGCGGTCATGGCGGCGTCGGACAGCTCGTTCCGGTACAGGTCGCTCTTGGCCACCGCCGGGAGAGGGAAGGTCACCGTCGCCCAGACGTCGCCCGCGTCCATCTCCTCATCGGCCTGAAGGACGGTCACGCCCCATTCGGCGGCGCCCTCGTGGATCGCCCAGTCCAGCGAGGACGGCCCGCGATCGCCGACCGGCCCCGGGTGCACGATCAGACAGAGCCGGCTCTCCCAGACGTCCCGGGGCACGACCGCCTTCAGCATGGGGGCGACGACCAGCTCGGGCGCGTGCCGCCCGACCGCGTCCCGCACCGCCGCCGAGTCGGGCGTGACCTCCACGGAAACGGCGTGCCCGCGGTCCTGCAGCTCGGCCCGAGCCCGCTGGGTGAGGCTGTTGTAGCTGCTGGCGATGAGCAGAACGCGCATGGCAGCCCTTCCGGATCGTCGTGGAGGCCCGCGCCGGAGCGGCGGTTCGGTACGCGGCCCCAGCGATCGTCGGCTCACCCCGCGCGGGGATCGGGGCGACGCATCCCTCGCCTCACTCGATCGAGACCCGTTTCCCACCACTTGGCGGCAGCCGGCCGGGTGGCGGCATCATCGGGATTTCATCGCTCCTCCTTAGCGTGACCGGGTTCGGACAACGGCTGGACCAAGGGGAGGACGAATCGATGGCGCGCTGGAGATTCGGAGCGAGGCTGCCGGTGGCGGCCATGGCCGCGGTGGCGGTGATCAGCACGGTGACGGCCGCCGGACCACGGGCCGCCGGGGCTGCGGCGGAAGGGCAGGGGCCGGACCGGCCGACGATCCGCTACACCGAGTACGGCATACCGCACATCATCGCCTCGGACTGGGAAGGGCTGGGCACGGGCTACGGGTACGCGGCGGCCAAGGACAACATCTGCACCCTGGCCCAGACGTATCTGATGGTCAACGCCCAGCTGTCCCGGTATCTGGGACCCGACGGCAGGGCGAGCCCCGGCGAGCACCAGAACACCACGACCAACCTCAACAGCGACATCTACTTCCAGCGGATCAACGACAACCGGGTCGTGGAACGGCTGCTCGGCCAGCCCGCGCCCAACGGGCCTGAGCCGGAGGTCAAGGAGGCCATTCGCGGCTACGTCCAGGGGTACAACAGGTATCTGGCCGAGACGGGCGTCGGCAACATCACCGACCCGGCCTGCCGCGGCGCGGCCTGGGTGCGGCCGATCACCGAGCTGGATGTCTACCGGCACGCGCACGCCGAGATCATCATGGGCACCGCCGACGCGCTCCTGGACGGTGAGGTGAACGCCGTGCCGCCAGGGGCGCCGGCCTCCGCAAAGGCGCCGGCGGCCTCGCCCGAGCAGACCGCGAGGAGGATCCGTGACGCGATGGCCGCCGGCCGCAAAACGAGCATGGGCAGCAACGCACTGGCGGTCGGTTCGCAGGGCGTGGCCGAGGGCACCAGCATGATGCTGGCCAACCCGCACTTCCCGTGGCAGGGCAAGAACCGGATGTGGCAGAGCCAGCTGACGATCCCCGGGAGGATCAACGTCACCGGGGCCAGTCTGCTCGGCTTCCCCGCCGTCAACATCGGCCACAACGACAACGTCGCCTGGAGCCACACGGTCGCCACGGTCGCCCCGTTCGGACTGTTCGACGTGCAGGTGGATCCGCTCGACCCCACCAGCTATCTGGTGGACGGCGCCTGGCAGAAGATGACCTCGCAGCAGGTCAGCGTCGACGTGCTCAGCAAGGACGGCTCCATCGGCAAGGTCACCAGGACGCTGTGGGCCACCCGCTACGGCCCGGTCACCACGTCGGTCCAGGGCATCCCGCTGCCCTGGGTGGTCAGCGCGCACGCGGTCCGCGACGTGAACATGGACAACCTGCGGGCGCTGAACACCTGGTTCCACCTCGACCAGGCCACGGACGTCCACGACGTGGTGAACACCCTGGAGACCACCGAGGGCGTGCCCTTCTTCAACACCGTCGCCTCCGACCGCAAGGGCAACGCCCTGTACGCGGACATCCAGGCCACGCCGAACATCACCGACGAGCACGCCCAGTCGTGCCTCACCGCGACCGGCCAGCTCCTGTTCAACCAGTCGCTGCGGCTGCCGAACGTACCGCCGGTCTCCATCTTCGACGGCAAGCGCAGCGAGTGCGACTGGCCGAACGACCCGAACGCGGTCGCCCCGGGCCTGCTCGACCCGCACAAGCAGCCGCGCCTGATCCGGTCCGACTACGCGGGCAACGCCAACGACAGCGCCTGGCTGCCCAACCCCGAGCAGCCGCTGACCTTCCCCAGGGTGATGGGTGACATGGCGGCGCCCCGTTCGCTGCGCACCCAGGAACTGCTCCTGACCGCGCAGAACCGGATCGACGGCACCGACGGCCTGCCGGGCCGGGGCTTCACGCCGGCGAACATGCGGCAGCTGCTGTTCGCCGACAACAGCAGGGCGGCCGACCTGGCGCTGGACGCCGCGGTGACGGCATGCCAGAACACCCTGTTCGGGCTGGTCGTGGTGGACGGCAACCTGGTCAACATCAGTGAGGCGTGCCCGATCCTGGCCGGTTGGAAGAGCCACAAGTACACGTCGGACAGCCGGGGCTCCTTGCTGTTCGAGAACTTCTGGGCCTACCTGCAGAACGGGCAGGCGATCGAGAAGCTGCCGTGGCGGATCGGTTTCGACGCCAAGGATCCGTTGCACACGCCCAATTCGCTGGACTCCGGCAACTCCGCCGTCCGCGACTCGCTCGCCCGGGCGGTCCTCGCGCTGCGCAACGCGGGCGTCGCGCTGGACGCACCTCTGTCGAGCATCCAGAACGTCACCCGCAACGGTGAGAAGATCCCGATCCACGGCTCGATCCACGAGCTGGGCGTGCTGAACGTGGTCACCCCCGCCATGGTCGACGGCAAGGTGGACATCGTCTTCGGGTCCAGTTTCATCCAGCAGGTGCGGTTCACCGCCGACGGGCCGCCCGAGGCGTACTCGTTGCTGGCCTACTCCCAGTCGGCCAACCCGAACTCGCCGCACTACGCCGATCAGACCAGGCTGTTCTCGGCGGGCCAGTGGGTGGCCGAGCGGTACACCGAGGAGCAGATCGCGGCCTCACCGGTGCTGGAGGTCAAGGTCCTGTCCTGAGCGGGTGCGTCGGGGACACCGGCAGGGGTCCCCGGCGCACCCGGCCATGGCTTCATCGGCATTTCATCGCCGCCTCATAGGTTTCGTTCCAGGCAACGACAAGGCTCAGAAGGGGGAACTCCGTGACGAAGACGTCGAGTCGGTGGCGCGTCCTGCCGGCCCTGATGGTCGCCCTCGTGGGATTCGCCGTGCCCGCCGGCGTGGCCCGGGCCGCCGACGGTGGCGGCGCGCCGCCACCGCTGGCGGACGGCTTCGGCCTGACCCAGGTCGACACGGCGCAGGGCACCGCGACCAACTTCTCCATCACCGTGACCACGCCCGAGGTCACGGGCAGGCACCACATAAAGATCATTCTGCCGAGCGGCTACTACGACGACCCGGCAAGGCGTTACCCGGTGCTGTACTTCCTGCACGGTTCGCCCGACGACCCGATCCAGCAGAACTATCCGGCGCTGACCACGTCGAACCAGATGATCACCGTCATCCCGGACGGCGGGGCCCGGGGCTGGTACGCCAACTGGCTCAACCAGAACACCGCGATCGGCGCCCAGAACTGGGAGAACTTCCACCTCAAGCAGGTCATCCCGTTCATCGACGCGAACCTGCGGACCGTCGCCACCAAGAAGGCCCGGGCCGTCGCCGGTGTCTCCATGGGCGGGTTCGGCGCGTTCCACTACGCCCAGGACCGCCCCGACCTGTTCAGCCAGACCGCGTCCCTGTCGGGCGACATCGACCTGTCGGCCGACTCCATGGACCTGCGGCTGGCCGCCGTCGCCACCGTCATCGACGCGCAGGGCGCGATGTGCGCCTCCTCGTCCGGTGTCTGCGACCCGAACGACGACCCGTACAAGCCCGGTGTGGACAGCGACGCCCTGTTCGGCTCGCCCTACCCCGTGTTCAACGTCGACTGGCGGTGGAACGAGGTCGACCCCTCACAGCACATGGACAAGCTCAAGGCCGGCGGGGTCGGGGTCTCCATCTACGTGGGCAACGGGCGTGGCGACGTCACCGACCTGGAGTTCTGGGTCGAAGGCGCGTCGAAGCACGTCAAGGACCGCATGGACGCCCTGGGCATGTCGTACCACTACGTCGACTACGGCGACGGCGCCGCCTGGGGCACCAACTGCAACGGCGGCCACAACGGCTGGTGCTGGGAGCGGGACCTCCAGGACCTCGTCCCCAGGCTGGAGCGGTCCTTCAGCTCCTGACCGTACGGAGCCTCCGGGACGGACCCGACCATCCGTCCCCACCACGACCATTCGCACGATTCGAGGAGCAGCACCATGCGCGCGAGCAGGATCACAACCGCGTTGGCCGGTCTCATGCTGGCCGTGGGGGTGTCGGCGGCACAGGCGCCGACGGCCACGGCACAGGCGGCGGCCTCCTGCGACGGCACGTACACGATCGTCGTCGGCGGCACGGGAAGCACATGGGACAACGACGGCTTCCGGGGCAACATCCAGCAGCACGTCGGCTATCCCACCCAGATCCCCAACGGCGCGAGCACCCGGGCGGGCGTCGACGAGCTGAACCGGCTCGTCCGCAACCAGCGTGCCGCCTGTCCCGGCCAGCACGTGAAGATCGGCGGTTACTCCCTGGGCGCCGGGGTGGTGCACGTCTGGGTCACCGAGAACTGGCAGACCTTCGGCAACGTCAACGCGATCCTCATCGCGGACCCCAAGCGCCAGGGCCCGCCCGGAGCCAACGGCGGAGCCGTGCCCTTCGGCGGCTTCGTCGGCGCCCCGCTGGCCGGCGCCGACAGGTTCTTCGGAAACATCCCCGTCAAGACGATCTGCAACTGGGACTACGTCTGTGACGAGTCCGCCGGCATCTGGACGTACCCGGGCAACCACATGCACAACTACGACGTGGACTTCGACATGGACCACCACAACGACAGCGCCAACGAGGAGTGGTACAACGGCGCCTGGAATCCCGCGTCCTGGTAGCCCATGGCCCGACGTCCCCGCGCGCCCGCTGACCGCCCCGGTCCCGGGCCCGCGGTGACCCCCGGTCACACGTGCACGGTGACCGTCCGGTCAGCTGGTGGTTCCGGTGAGGCCCAGGCCGGCTTCGTCGCCGCGCAGGATCATCTCGTACGTCGTGCGCAGCATCCGGCTCGGCGGCACCCCCAGGTCATCGGCCAGCCGGCGACGGGCGCGGTCGAACACGGACAGCGCGTCGGCCTGCCGGCCGCCGCGGTAGAGCGCGCGCATCAGCGTCGCCGCGACCGGCTCGTGCAGCGGATGCGCCGCCGACAGGGCGTACAGCTCGGCAGTCGCCTCGGAGAGCCGGCCGAGCCGCATCTGCAGTGCCGACTTCCGCCGCACGAGGGAGATCCTGCGTTCGGTGAGCCGCAGCCGTTCCAGCTCGGCGAGCGGCCCCGGCAGGCCCGCCAGGGGCTCCCCGCGAAACAGGTCCAGGGCCTGGGAGCACAGCCGGACCGCCTCGGCCGGTTCGCCTGCCCGGGCGGCCGACCCGGCCTCGGTGACCAGTCGCTCCATGAAGGCCGCGTCCACGTCGGCCGCGCCGGGAACCAGCCGGTAGCCGCACCGGCCGTGCTCGATCAGCGCGTCCGGGCCGTCCCCGGCGCGCAGTGCCTTGCGCAGTCGGTACACGTACACCGGCACCACGTTCGTGACGGGATGGTCCATCCCCCACACCCCGTCGAGCAGTTCCTGCCGGCTGACGGGCCGCCCCGCACGCAAGGCCAGCGTCGCCAGTACGGCCTGCTGCCGCAGATGCCCCAGACTCAGGGGCCGCCCGTCCTCCCATGCCCGGAGCGGCCCGAGGACGGAGATCCGCACCCTCGGTCCGGCCGTCCGGCCCGCGTCCGTCCGCGGCCCGGCCGTGCGGGGGCCGTGTCCGGGCACGACCAGACCGCAGTCGAAGGCGTGCACGATGGCAGCGGCCCGGTCGCGCAGACCGAGTGCCGCGAGTATCCGTGCGACGTGCCCGGCCACGGTGTCCTCGGGAAGGCCGAGGACGGCGGCGATCTCGTCGTCCCGCAGCCCGCAGCCGATCGAGTGGAGCACCTCGCGCTCCCGCTGTCCGAGCACGGTGTCCATGGGCCGGCCGATGGTCGCGGTCGTCGGCATCACTGCTCCCCGGGCTCCGGTCCCGTCGGTCTGGCGGGCACGGCCGAGAAGGTAGCGGCAACGTTTCCGGGCAGGGCATCCGGAACGATCCGGGGTGACACACGGCGTCTCGACCGGCAGGGGCCCGGCCCTCCGGCCGACGGCGGAGTACGCGACGGGGAAGCCCGGCCGCGTCGGCCTCGCGTTCGCCCTCGGCGCCGGCGCGGCACGCCGACTGGCCGGAAGTTGACGCTCCCTCAACTCCGCCCGCGCCCGGCGCCCCACGCGGCACGAGAACCCGTTCCACCTCGCGGAACCGTGACCCATGTGGCCCCCGGAGGCCCGCTCGGGGCCCGTAAATCCGTCGGCGCCGCCCTCTCGCCTTTGTGACGGGAAACCTGATGGACCTCCCTGGTCCGGCCACGCCATCCTTCACATGTGCCGCGCCCACCAGGGAGGTTCTTCCGTGTGTGGCGGAGGGGCCGGGCGTGGACGGGGTGCCGAGGCAGTAGGGGTCATGAGCGGGATAGTCATTCATCTGCCGCGAGGCGGCTGCGGCCCGCATACGGAGCCGGGGGCGGACCCCGTGACGCTGCGGCTCGGCCCCGGCGAGGTGGCCCGCTTCGGACGGGGGTCCGCGACGACTCCGGTGGAGCTGCGCCTCGAGGACGCGGCGATCTCCCGCCTCGCCGGGGAGATCCGGGTGACGGACGATCACTGGCAGCTCAGCAACCACAGCGCCACGCAGACCTATCTGGTGGAGAACCCCGAGGGCGCCGGAGAGTACCTGAGGGTTCCGCCACGGCGGGCCGGCGCACCCATCCCGTTCGAGTTCGCCCGTGTCGTGCTGCCGACGCGCGGCGGGGCCACGGCCGCCTTCCAGGTGTTCGCACCCGACCACGTCTACCTCGACCCGGACCGCGCGGGCGGCTCGTGGGGCAGCCACACCCTCATGGCGTACTCGCTGGACGAGACGGCGATCTACTTCCTCGTACTGGTCGCGCTCTGCGAACCCCGCCTGCGTGACGAGTCGCCGCTCGCCGTGCCGACCACTCCTCAGATCGTCGAACGCCTGGCGGGCCACCCCGGCTGCGTCGGCCTCACGTCACGGGCGGTCAGCTCACACATCGACTACCTCGCCGAGGAGAAGATGCGGCTCAGCACCCCGGCCGAGCGGCAGGAGCCGAGCCGGAGCGCCCGCCGCAACGGCAAGCGCGAGGCGGTCGTCTCCGTGGCGCTGCGGTTCGGCCTCGTGCGCGAGGAGCACCTCGCCCTCCTGCCGCGCCGGGGCGCCGCCGGGGCCCGGGAGCCAGAGCGGGCAACGGGGCGATGAACCCGGGTGGTGGGACGGTGCGCGGCACGGCCGACGCCCCGCGCCGCGGCGACCGCGCCGACGTGCTCCCGCGCGGCCACCGCGTCGGGCGCTGGGAGGTCATGGAGCCGATCGGCGCCGGCGGCTGGGCGACCGTCCACGCGGGCCTGGACGCCGAGTACGACGGTGACCCTTCGGCGGGTCCGCGCGAGGTGGCCCTGAAGTTCCTGCCGACGGCCGGACTCGCGCCCCGCCAGGCGCGGAAGGTCGCCGACGCGGCCCGGCGCGAGGTCGAACTCGCCCGCAGCGCCCCTCACCCACGGCTGATCCGCCTGCTCGACTCCGTCGTGCTCAGCGAGCCGGACCGTCCGTCCCTGGACGGTGCGATCGTCCTGGTCATGGAGCGTGCCCGGGGCAGCCTGCGGGACGCGCTCGGCACCGGAGTGACCGAGGCCGAGGCCGGCCGGCTGTTCGCCGGGATCTGCGAAGGGCTGGCCCATCTGCACCGCAGCGGCTGGGTGCACGGCGACCTCAAGCCGGACAACGTCCTGCTCATGCCCGACCGTTCGGTGAGACTCTCCGACTTCGGGCTCGCCGCCGAGCTGACCGGCGCCGACGGCACCCACGGCTACGCGCCGCCCATGGGCACCATGGACTACCTCCCGCCGGAGCGCTGGAAGGCCCCGCTCGGCGAGCACGGCGTACGGATACGGCCCACCGGCGACATCTGGGCCCTCGGTGTCATGATCCACGAGGTGTTCGCCGGCGGCGCCTCCCCGTTCCCGGGCGCCACGCCCGTCTCCCGGGGCGCGGCGGCACAGGAGTACGCGGACGGGCGCGCCCCGCTGCGCATGGACGACGCGGTGCCGCCGTTCTGGCGTGCCCTGGCCGCCGACTGTCTGGCCCCCAGCCATGCCGCGCGCGCCGAGCACACGGCGGAGCGCCTGCTCGCCCGCATCACCGCCCACCTGGCGGCGGGAGCACCGGCCGGGCCGCCCCGGCGCCGCAGGCGGAGCCGTGCCGCGCTCGTCGCGCTCAAGGCGGGTGCGGCCGCCGCGGTGCTCTGGTCGGCGGCGGCCGACCAGGGGGCGGCGGCCCTGCCGGACGGCGTCGATCCCGTCGCCCACGTCCGGGTGTTCAACGCGGACCTGCCGTGCAGGCTGCGGCCCACCCGGGACTCCGAATGCAGCCTCGGCCTGGCGATCGACCCCATGCGGGCCTACACGGCGGACAACGTGGTGCCGAAGCGGGTGTGGCACGGCGATCTCCTCGACGCCGACTGCGAGTTGGCGCACGGGAAGCCCATCGTCGACGAGGCCGACGCCGTCTCCACCCGGTGGTTCCGCGTCCGTCTCGCCCCGCACGCCACTCCGCCCGTCGCCTGGCTGCCCGCCGTCCGCACCCGGGACCACCCCGCGCTCCCCGCCTGCCCCGCTCCCTCCCGTCACCCGTAGGGATCACTCCTCGATCACCTGCATGCTCCCCGCCGCCCTGCGGCGCTGTCACTCCGGAGCGTTCCGGGTGCCGCGTCCGGCGCGCCGCTGGCTAGCTTGCCTGCCCGGTGCCGAGGCATCCCGCCCGGCACGTCAACTTGGCTCGCCACCGGGCGACTTGCCGAGCAGAGGAGCAGGAACGTGTCTGGTACAGCCCCACGTCGTACGGGCCGCGGAAGACGCGGCGCAGCGGTTCTGCTGATCATGACGGCCCTGTCGCTGCCGAGCGGCCCGGCCTGGGCCCAGGGCCCGAGCCCCGTACCCGGCCCGCTGGCGCATCTCGCGCCGGCCGACGAGTACTGCGACATCCCGCCGGACCGGGACATCGCGGTGACGCGCAAGGTGTACGAGGTCGGACAGCGCCGGGGCGTCTCCGACAAGGTGATGCTGGCCGGCTTCGAGACCGGCTGGATCGAGTCCCGTATGAACAACCTGGCCTGCGGGGACCGGGATTCGCTGGGCGTGTTCCAGCAGCGGCCCTCGCAGGGCTGGTGCGAGCCCGCGCAGTGCCTCGACGTCGACTACGCCGCGAACAGGTTCTTCGAAGTGGCCCAGCAGATGGAGCCCGACTGGGAGGGCAGCACCGCCGGCGAACTGGCCCAGGCCGTGCAGCGTTCCGCCTACGGCTGGAAGTACGACACGGCCGAGGACAAGGCCCGCGCGATGCGGGACGAGGCGTTCCAGCCGTACGGCACGATCGGCGCGAAGTACGCGGCACTGGGCGGCGGCGGGGGCCCCCTCGGCGCTCCGGTGCGCGCCGAGGAGGACGCGTCCCTGGGCGGCCGCTTCCAGCTGTTCCAGAACGGCATCGTGATCTGGCATCCGGACGTGGCGTACGCGGTCTACGGCGACATCCTGCAGCGCTTCTGGGCGACGGACGCCGAACGCCGCTGGGGCTTCCCCACCATGGACGAAGCCGACGCCGCCACCGCCCCCGATGGCACCCGAGGCCGCTACCAGTTCTTCGAACACGCCCTCTTCCTCTGGTCCCCCAAGACCGGCACCCACATCCTCCACGACGCCATCTACGACGCCTTCCACGCCGCAGGACACGAAGCCGCACTCGGCTACCCCACCACCGACGAGGTCACCGAACCCGGCGGCGTCAAACAGACCTTCCAGAACGCCACCATCCACTGGAGCGCCGCCGACAACCACACCTGGATCACCACCAACTGACGTGGAGGCAGTGATGAGATCACGGAATCTCCAGCGCGCCCTGGGGACGTTGGCTCTGCTGCTTGCGGCGCTCGCCGCGACGCTGACCACGGCGCCCGCCGCGAGCGCCTCAGTGCCGGACGGCACGATCGGGCGCGGCGAGGTGATGGACCGGTCGTGGTCGTGGGTGGCCGAGCAGGTGCCGTACAGCTGGGACGGCTGCCACGACAACCAGTACGGCTGCTACCGCCCCGACTGCTCCGGCTTCGTGTCGATGGCATGGAACCTCAGCAGGTCGCTGACCACCTGGGACCTGTGGAACGTCACCTACGACATCTCCGCGAGCGACCTCCAGCCCGGTGACGCCCTGCTCCTGGACGTCGACGGCGGCACGCACCACGTGGCACTGTTCGTGCGGTGGGCCGATCCGGCGCACACCCAGCCGGTGGTGCGCGAGGAGTACGACTTCGGGCACGTGGCCGAGGAGCGCGTGTGGGGCAACGGGCTGCGCGGATTCTCGCCGCGCCGCTACAACCAGCTCGACGACAGGATCCCGTACGGCACGATCGCGGTGAAGTACGACAGCATGGGCGGCCCGAACGGTGTGCTGGGCGCGCCGGCCACCGGTGAGCGCGACTCCGCGCTGGGCGGTCGCTTCCAGGTCTTCCAGAACGGCATGATCATCTGGCATCCGGACGTGGCGTACGCGGTCTACGGCGACATCCTGCAGCGCTTCTGGGCGACGGACGCCGAACGCCGCTGGGGCTTCCCCACCATGGACGAAGCCGACGCCGCCACCGCCCCCGACGGCACCCGAGGCCGCTACCAGTTCTTCGAACACGCCCTCTTCCTCTGGTCCCCCAAGACCGGCACCCACATCCTCCACGACGCCATCTACGACGC
>NZ_JBSGIW010000042.1:0-61657 GCF_053605265.1 Streptomyces sp. NPDC003943
CGAGCAGGCCCCACGTGACCCGGGTCTCGCGGGTGCGCTCGTGGAAGGCGCGGAGGACGATCGTGATGTAGAGGGTGTTGAAGGCCAGCAGGCCGCCCACCCGCGCCAGGACCAGGCCGATGGCGGCCGCCGCGAGCAGGGAGACCAGGCCGCCCGTCGCGAAGCCGACGCGCGCGCCGTAGGTGTCGGTCACCCAGCCGAGGAGCGGCGCGCCGATCGGGGTGCCGCCGGCGAAGACCATCATGTAGAGGCTCATCACGCGGCCGCGCATGACCGGGTCCGTCGCCATCTGGACGGCGGAGTTGGCGCTGATGTTGACCGTGAGGCCGATCATGCCGATCGGGACGAGCAGCAGCGCGAACAGCCAGAACGCGGGCGACAGGGCCGCCGCGATCTCCAGGACGCCGAAGACGCCCGCCGCGACGACCAGCATGCGCAGCCGGGTCGAGCCGCGGCGCGCCGCGAGGAGGGCGGCGGCGAGGGAGCCGGCGGCCATGAGGGTGTTCAGGAAGCCGTACGTACCGGCGCCGACGTGGAAGACCTCGCCGGAGAAGGCGGTCAGCCAGATCGGGAAGTTGAACCCGAAGGTGCCGACGAAGCCGACGAGGACGATCGGCCAGATCAGGTCCGGGCGCCCGGCCACGTACTTCAGCCCCTCCCGCAGCTGGCCCTTGCCGCGCGGGGCGCGCTCCACCTTGTGGAGTTCGCTCGTCCGCATCAGCAGCAGGCCGGCGATCGGCGCGAGGAAGGACAGCGCGTTGATGAGGAACGCCCAGCCGCTGCCCACCGTGGAGATCAGCACACCGGCGACGGCGGGGCCGACGAGCCGGGCGGACTGGAAGTTGGCCGAGTTCAGCGAGACCGCGTTGCGCAGCTGCGCCGGGCCGACCATCTCGGAGACGAAGGACTGCCGGGTCGGGTTGTCGACCACGGTGACCATGCCGAGCAGGAAGGCGATCAGGTACACGTGCCAGACCTGGACCTGGCCGGTCAGGGTCAGCAGGGCCAGGGTCAGTCCGCACAGGCCGAGCGCGGTCTGGCTGGCGAGGAGGATGCGGCGCTTCGGGTAGCGGTCGGCGATGACGCCGCCGTACAGGCCGAACAGCAGCATCGGCAGGAACTGGAGCGCCGTCGTGATGCCGACGGCCGCGGCGGAGCCGGTGAGGCTCAGGACCAGCCAGTCCTGGGTGATCCGGGCCATCCACGTACCGGTGTTGGAGACGATCGCCCCACTGAAGAACAGCCGGTAGTTCCGGATCCCGAGCGAGGAGAAGGTTCCCTTGCGGGCCCCTCCGCTCGCCCGCGAATAGTGTGCGGGTTTATGGACGGGTGCGGAGTCTGCTCCGGGTCCCGTACTCAAAGTGCGTCGCCTCCTCGGCCATCGGTGCTAGAGGTGTGCGAGCTTCTCCAGGACCGGGGCGGCCGCGCGAAGCTTGGCCCACTCGTCCTCGTCCAGACCTTCGGCGAGGGTGGCGAGCCAGGCGTTCCGTTTGCGGCGGGACTCTTCCAGCATGGACTCCGCCTGCTCGGTCTGCCTGACCACCTTCTGCCGCCGGTCGTCGGGATGCGGCTCCAGTCTGACCAGGCCCTTGGCTTCGAGCAGCGCGACGATGCGGGTCATCGACGGCGGCTGGACGTGCTCCTTGCGGGCCAGCTCACCGGGGGTGGCCGAGCCGCAGAGCGACAGGGTGCCGAGCACCGACATCTCGGTCGGGCTCAGCGATTCGTCGACGCGCTGGTGCTTCAGGCGCCGGCTCAGCCGCATGACGGCACTGCGGATCGCGTTCACGGCCGCGGCGTCGTCTGCGGTGACGTCGCCATGGGACAGGTCAGGCATGTCCTTAGCGTAACTCATTACTCTTCCTAAAGACCAATCGAGGGGCCGGGGTGAGAACGCCGTGTCGCAATCTGTCACCCAAATGAGTGAGAGCGATCCGGAAAGTGACGCGCGGGGCCCTTCCCTGGCGCGAACCTGACGGGCATGGAATCGACCGTGCTCAGCCTGCGCATCGACGGAGAGCTGCTCGAACGGCTCCGCGGACACGCCGCCAGACGCGGAATGAGCGTCCAGGACTATGTCGCCCGGACGCTCATTCGCGAGGATTTCGACGAGCGGTTCAAGACCGCGGTCGAGGAGACGGAGAAGTTCTACGGGGCCTCCGACGCGCCCCGGGACCGGATGGACCGGGATCAGGTCAGGCCCAGCGCCGGCATCGCGTAGTAGAAGACGAAGACCGCCGACACGACGTACATCGCGACCGGGACCTCACGGCCCCGCCCGGCCGCGAGCCGCAGCAGGGTGAAGGCGATGAAGCCGATGCCGATGCCGTTGGTGATCGAGTACGTGAACGGCATCATCACCATGGCCAGGAAGGCCGGCATGGCGATGGTGTGGTCACTCCAGTCGATCTCCTTGACCGACCCGGCCAGGATCAGGAAGCCCACCGCGAGCAGCGCGGGCGTGGCCGCCTGCGACGGCACCATCGTGGCGAGCGGCGTGAGGAACAGCGCGACCGAGAACAGCGCGCCGGTCACCACCGAGGCGAGGCCCGTGCGGGCGCCCTCGCCGACACCGGCCGTGGACTCCACGAAGCAGGTGGTGGCGGAGGAGGAGGTGGCACCGCCGGTGGCGACGGCGAAGCCGTCGACGAGCAGGACCTTGTTGATGCCCGGGAAGTTGCCGTCCTTGTCCATCAGCTTGGCCTCGTCACCGACGCCGAGGATCGTGCCCATGGCGTCGAAGAAGCAGGACAGCAGGACGGTGAAGACGAAGAGCACACCCGTCAGGACGCCGACCTTGTGGAAACCGCCGAACAGGCTGAACGAGCCGAACAGGCCGAAGTCGGGGCTGGCGACCGGGTTGCCGGGCCACTCCGGGGTGGTCAGACCCCAGGACGGGACGTCGACGACGGCGTTGACCACCATCGCCACGATGGTCATCGCGACGATGGAGATCAGGATCGCGCCCGGCACCTTGCGGACGATCAGCGCGAGCGTGAGCAGCGTGCCCAGGATGAAGATCAGCACGGGCCAGCCGCTGAGGTGACCGGTGCCGCCGAGCTGGAGCGGGACCGTGGTGTGCGCGGCGTCGGGGATGCGGGAGACGAAGCCCGAGTCGACGAGGCCGATCAGCATGATGAACAGGCCGATGCCGATCGCGATGCCCTTGCGCAGCCCGGCCGGGACCGCGTTCATGACGCGCTCGCGCAGACCGGTCGCGACGAGCAGCATCACGACGAGGCCGGCGAGGACGACCATGCCCATGGCGTCCGGCCAGGACATCTTCGGCGCGAGCTGGAGCGCGACGACCGTGTTGACGCCGAGGCCGGCGGCGAGCGCGATCGGCACGTTGCCGATGACGCCCATGAGGAGCGTGGTGAGGGCCGCGCTCAGGACGGTCGCGGTGACGAGCTGGCCACCGTCGAGCTGGTGCCCGTACATGTCCTTGGCGCTGCCGAGGATGATCGGGTTCAGCACGATGATGTAGGCCATCGCGAAGAAGGTGGCGAAACCGCCGCGGACTTCACGGGCTACAGTGGAGCCGCGCTCCGTGATCTTGAAGAAACGGTCGAGGCCGGAGACGGGACCCGTGGGGAGCTGATCCTCGGGGGCCGTGGCCTTGGCGGTGGCCGTCGTACTCATGGGGGTGGGTTCCTCTTCGAGAGAAAATGCGTCCCTTTTGGCGGTTCATACGAAGGGAACCTGCCAGAGGCAAACCGTTTCAGTATGAACACATGAACGAACGTGAGTCCATCTCCGCGCGTAGATAGCGAAACCCGCCACCTAGACTGACGGGCATGGCGAAGTGGACACCGAAGCACGAGGCACCCGAGCCCCTTGAGGGGCCCGTCGTCGCCACCATCACCGGCGGCACGATCCTCTGGTTCGTCCTGTTCCTCGTCCAGGTCCCCTTCTACGGCTGGTTCGCCGACCACAACGCGACGTCGTGGGTGTGGACCTGCCTGGCCGGCGCGGGCCTCGGGCTCATCGGCATCTGGTACGTACGCAAGCGGGACGCGGCGATCAAGCGCCACCAGGCAGGGGCAGCGCAGGAGTGACTTCTCGGCAGGTGACCGGACGCATACGGTCGTACCGTCGAGAACATGACTGAGCGGACGCAGACCGACACCCGCGACACGCCCCCCGTCGTGCACCGCCCCGCCGGCCTCACCTCCGCCGAGGTCGCCGAACGCGTCGCGCGCGGCGAGGTCAACGACGTCCCCGTCCGCAGTTCCCGCTCCACCGCCGACATCGTCCGCGCCAACGTCTTCACCCGCTTCAACGCGATCATCGGCGTGCTGTGGCTGATCATGCTCTTCGTCGCGCCGATCCAGGACAGCCTCTTCGGCTTCGTGATCATCGCCAACACCGGCATCGGCATCATCCAGGAACTCCGCGCCAAGAAGACCCTCGACGGGCTCGCCGTCATCGGCGAGGCCAGACCCACCGTCCGGCGCGACGGCGTCGCCGCCGAGATCTCCACCTCCGGGATCGTCCTCGGCGACCTGATCGAGCTCGGACCGGGCGACAAGGTCGTCGTCGACGGCGTGGTCGCCGAGGCCGACGGCATGGAGATCGACGAGTCGCTGCTCACCGGCGAGGCCGATCCCGTCCTGAAACGGCCCGGCGACCCGGTGATGTCCGGGTCGTTCGTCGTCGCGGGCGGCGGCGGCTTCACCGCCACCAAGGTCGGGCGCGAGGCGTACGCGGCCCAGCTCGCCGAGGAGGCGTCCCGCTTCACGCTCGTCCACTCCGAGCTGCGCAGCGGCATCTCCACGATCCTCAAGTACGTGACGTGGATGATGATCCCGACCGCGCTCGGGCTCGTCATCAGCCAGCTCGTCGTCAAGGACAACGACTTCAAGGAGTCCGTCGCCCGGACCGTCGGCGGCATCGTCCCGATGATCCCCGAGGGGCTCGTCCTCCTGACCTCCGTCGCCTTCGCGATCGGCGTGATCCGGCTCGGGCGCAGGCAGTGCCTCGTGCAGGAGCTGCCGGCGATCGAGGGCCTCGCCCGCGTCGACGTCGTCTGCCTCGACAAGACGGGCACGCTGACCGAGGGCGGCATGGACGTCACCGAGCTGCGGATGCTGAACGGCGCCGACGAGTCGTACGTACGGAAGGTGCTCGGCGCCCTCGGCGAGTCCGACCCGCGGCCCAACGCCTCGCTCCAGGCCGTCATCGACGCGTACCCGGACGCGGTGGACTGGCGGTGCACCGAGTCGCTGCCGTTCTCCTCGGCGCGCAAGTACAGCGGCGCCGCGTTCAGCGAGGGCGACGGCGAGGACTCCACCTGGCTGCTCGGCGCGCCCGACGTGCTGCTGCCGGCCGGGGACCCGGCGCTCGGCGAGGTCGACCGGCTCAACGAGCAGGGCCTGCGGGTGCTGCTGCTCGCCCGGGCCGCGACCGACCTCGACTCCCCCGACGTGGCCGCCGGCGCCCTCGCCACCGCGCTCGTCGTCCTGGAGCAGCGGCTGCGGCCCGACGCCGCCGACACCCTCGCGTACTTCGGCGAGCAGAACGTCTCCGCCAAGGTCATCTCCGGCGACAACGCGGTCTCCGTCGGCGCCGTCGCCGGCAAGCTGGGCCTGCCCGGCGCCGCGAACACCGTCGACGCCCGCAACCTGCCCGCCGAGCGCGACGCGATGGCGAAGGCCCTCGACGCGAACGCGGTCTTCGGCCGGGTCACCCCGCAGCAGAAGCGCGACATGGTCGCCGCGCTCCAGTCCCGCGGCCACACCGTCGCCATGACGGGCGACGGCGTCAACGACGTGCTGGCCCTGAAGGACGCCGACATCGGCGTCTCCATGGGCTCCGGCTCCGAGGCCACCCGGGCCGTCGCCCAGATCGTCCTCCTCAACAACTCCTTCTCGACCCTCCCGTCGGTCGTCGCCGAGGGCCGCCGGGTCATCGGCAACATCACGCGCGTCGCGACCCTCTTCCTGACGAAGACGGTCTACTCGGTGCTGCTCGCGATCCTGGTCGTGGTCAGCCAGGTCGAGTACCCGTTCCTGCCCCGCCACCTCACCCTGCTGTCCACCCTCACCATCGGCGTCCCCGCCTTCTTCCTGGCCCTCGCCCCCAACAAGGAGCGCGCCAGACCCCACTTCGTACGGCGGGTCATGCGGTACGCGATCCCCGCCGGCGTCATCGCGGGCGCGGCCACCTTCGCCACGTACCTGCTGGCCCGCCACCACTACACCGGCCCCGGCGCCCTCGACGCCGAGACCAGCGCCGCCACCCTCACCCTCTTCCTCGTCTCCATGTGGGTCCTCGCGATCATCGCCCGCCCCTACACCTGGTGGCGGATCGCCCTGGTCGCGGCGATGGGCGCGGCGTTCCTCCTCGTCCTCGTCGTGCCGTCGCTCCAGCACTTCTTCGCGCTGAAGCTGGTGGGCGTGACGGTGCCGTGGGCGGCGGTGGGGATCGCGGTGGTGGCGTCGGCGGTCCTGGAGGTCGCGTGGCGGTGGGTGGGACGGCGGTTCCCGGCCTGAAACTCCCCCGTTCGCGGGCCGGCCGACTGGCACCATGACGGGCGTGGACAAGGCATACGAGGACAAGGCATACGAGGCGGACAACGCACCCGGCGCCGGATACGCCCGTACGGTCTGGCAGGTCATGGAACCCGTGCACGCCGTCACCTACTTCGCGCCCGAGAGCCGCGAGGCCAACCGCGAAGCCGGCCTGCGCGGCTTCTGGATGGGCTACTTCGCGGCCCGGGCCGCGCCGCTGGGGGCGGTGTCCGCCGGGGTGGTGGAGGCCGCGTTCTACAACTTCCATCCGGCGATGGTCCGGCGGGCCGTCCCCGACGCGTGGGGCTTCGCGGCGCCCGGGGCGGTGCTGAAGGCCCGCACGGAGGCGGCGACGGCGGCGCTGCGGCGGGTCGCGCCGTCGGCGGCGGAGGCGGCCGCGGAGCTGCTGCCGCTGCTCGCGCGGGTGATCGAGGCGGCGGACGGTGCCGGGCGGCCGCTGTTCGCGGCGAACCGGGGCGTGGCCGCTCCCGAGGACCCGGTGGGCGCGCTCTGGCAGGCCACGACGGCCCTGCGGGAGCACCGCGGCGACGGCCACGTCGCCCTCCTCGCCGCCGAGGGCCTGGACGGCTGCGAGGTCCACGTGCTCTTCGCCGCGGCGGAGGGCGGCGCGCCGACGGCGACGCTCCGCGAGAACCGCGGCTGGACGGAGGACGACTGGCGGGCGGCCGCGGACCGGCTCACCGCGCGCGGGCTGCTCGACGCCGACGGGCTCCTGTCCCGCGACGGGCGCGGCCTTCGCGCCCACATCGAGACCCGGACGGACGCCCTGGCCGTACGCCCGTACCGCGCCGCCCTCTCGGCGGCGGAGGCGGACCGGGTGACGGCCGTCCTCGGGCCGCTGGCCGGCGAGGTCCTGGACTCGGGGACGATCCCCTTCCCGAACCCGATGGGGCTGCCGGCGCGACAGGCGTGAGCAGACCCCGGGCCCATGGGGCCGCCGGCGCCGCCTCCCGCAGGCGGACCCCACCCGCGGGAAGCAGCGCACCGGGTCAGTCGAACCAGCGGTCCCGGGCCAGCTCCGCCGTCCGCGACGGGTCCTCCAGGAGCGCCGCCACCTCGAAGCGGCGCGGCCACTGGCCCGCCGCCCAGGCCAGGCCCGCCGCCACGCCCTCCAGCGTGGCGGCGTGGATGACACCGTCCGGGGTGCGGCGCCAGTCCAGCTCGACGCCCGCCGCGCGCAGCTCGTCGTGCTCGATGTACGTGGCCGGGGTGGCCGGGCCGAGAAGGGCGTGGACCGACAGCGGGACCTCGTGCTCCTCGCCGACCGTCGTCACCTCCGCCTCGACCGCCTCGCTCAGCCGCCGCACCTGGAACAGCTCCGCCAGGTCGGCGGCGCGGGCCGGGGCGACCGGGAGGAGCGGCAGGCCAGCGGTGAGCGGGAGCAGGTCGGGCGCGTCGGCGACGAGGGCGTCGGCGGCGTCGACGACGACCAGGGCGCCGTCCACGACCGCGCGCAGCTCGTCGGGAAGCGTGACCTGCTCGGGGTCGAGGTCGGCCAGGGCGGTGTAGAGGGCGTGGAGCTGGGCGCCGGACACCTCGCGGGCCGGGTCGGCGAGCCGGGCCAGGAGCTCGGCGGCGCCGCCCGGCTCGTCGAGCAGGGCCCGCACCGAGGTGCGTACGCCGAGCGCCCGCAGCACCTGCTCGTCCTCGAAGCCGGTCGCGTCGGCGGAGTCGTACAGGCCGATGAGCAGCGGGTCCGTGCCGGCCGCGCGCAGTCCGGCGGGGCGCCGGCCGTCCAGGACGGGGTGGTCGCGCAGCCACCAGGCGGTGTACGACCGTACGGTCTCGGTCGTGCCGTCCGGCAGCAGCACCCGCACCGGCTGGGTCAGCGCGTCCCGCAGCGGCGGCTGCGCGAGCAGGGCGAGCGCCTGCGGCCAGGCGTCGTCGTCGACCAGGTCCAGGTCCCGTACGGCGACGATCTCGGTCGCCACCGGCGGCACCGGGGTTTCGGGCAGCCGGTCCAGGACGTCCTCGCACCACACGTCGACGGCGTCGAGCAGCCCGGCGTCGTCCGGCTCGGCGAAGTCGCCCTCGCGCGGGTCGAGTTCGTCGGGGTCGAGGACCAGGTCGGTGGCGCGGACCAGCTGGAAGCCGGCCAGGACGCCGACGGCGGCGAGCGGCTGCTCGCCCCAGCGCGCCGCCAGGTCGGCGTCGACGAGCGCCAGTTCGCCCTCGCGCATCACGGCGGCGAACGGCGAGCCGGGCAGGACGAGTTCGCCCGCCGGGGCCAGCTCGCCGTCCTCGTCGGGCAGCGCGAGCGCGCCGAGCCACGGCTCGTCGCCGGGCGCCAGGTCCGCGTCCCGCACGAGCGCGAGGACGGTCTCGGCGAGCTCCTCCGCGTCCAGGGCGTCGCCGTCCTCGTCCCAGATCTCCCCCGCGTCGAGGGAGCCGGCCACCGCGGCCCGCACCTGGGGCGTGGTCAGCACCGCGCGCGGGGTCGCCGGCACGGCGCCGAGCTTCTCCAGGATGGGGTGGGCGGCGTCCGGGTGCGCCACCTTCAGGCCGAGGCGGGCCAGGTCGGCGGGGGTGTGGTCCTGCGGCAGGAGGACCTGGCGCGGGCCGATGGTGGTGCGGACGCGGGGCCCCGCCGGACCCTCCTCCTCACCCTCGTACGGCTCCGCGTCGGACTCCGTGCCCAGCAGCGGGACGGGCAGCCCGGTCAGCCGGTCCGGGTCGACGCCGGCGAGGGAGTCGTACAGCCGCCACCACCACCCCGGCGTCCGGTGCACGCCCGCGAGCCGGTCGATCGCCTCCGTCAGCGGCAGCCGGCCCACGCCGAGCGTGCGCAGCTCCACCCGGCGCTCCAGGCCCGCCGGCAGCAGCGTCGGGAACACCTCCGCGAGCACCGCGACCGTCTCCGCGCCCGCGCCCTCCACGACCTCCGCCTCGATCGGCCGCAGCGCCGGCAGCTCCTCCGAGGCGGCCGCCGGCGCCAGGAACGCCACGCGCGGCAGCCGCTCCAGGATCGCCGCCCGCAGCGCCCCGTCGAGCGCGCCCTTGCCCAGCGGGCCCGGTACGAGGTCGAGCGTGCCGGTCGTCACCGGCTGCCAGTCGGCGAGCAGCTCGGCGTACGCCTCCCCGGCCCGCTCCACCAGGAAGTCGGTCAGCGGCCCCGGCGCCGGGTGGCGGCGCGCGGTGTCCAGCGGGAAGGACGCGATGAGCAGGGCCGGGATGCCGAGGGGCTCGTCGGTCGGGGTCGGGGCGTGGACCACGGCGTCGGTACCCGGGTACTGCGGCGCGCCGTCGGCGTCCACGGGCACGGCCCAGGTCACCGACCAGTGCGGGCGCAGGCGCTCCTCGGTCGGACGGTCCTTGAGCAGGTCCGCGGCGAGCGGGCCGGTGTGGCTGACGGTCCGCCAGCGGTGGCTGCCGGTCGCGGAGTCGGTGACGTGGACGTAGCCGTCGCGTTCCGCGCGGGTGAGGGTGCGGGCCGTGCCGCCGGCCGTCTCGACGACGACCTCGGTGAGACCCGGGAGAGTGAGCAGCAGGGCGTCGTCGACGGAGTCCAGCAGCCGCTCGGCCAGGTCGACGGCGGCCGCGTCGCGCAGCGGCAGGACCACGACCGTGTCGTAGCCGTCGGGCGCGGTGCCCTCGGCGGGCAGCGGGAGGCGCAGGAGCGGCACGTGGCCGTCACGGCGGCGCAGCTCGTCGCCCAGGCCCGGGCTGTGCCGGGCCACGTCCGCGGCCAGCTCGCGGGCCTCCGCGAGGGACCAGCGGACGCCGCCGTGGCGGCCGAGGACGGCCGGCTCGTCGGAGACGGCGAGCACGGCGGCGAAGCCGACGCCGAAGCGGCCGACGGCGCCGGTGTCGCGCTCCGTGCGCTTGGCGGAGGCGCGGAGGGTGGACAGCGACTCGACGCCGGCGGCGTCGAGCGGGGCGCCGGTGTTCGCGGCGGCGAGCACCGCCGGGCCGTCGGCGTCCGCCGGGTGCAGCGTCAGGCGCAGCCGGCCGGTGACGCCGGCGCGGCGGGCGGCGTCGGCGGCGTTCTGCGCGAGCTCCACGACGAGCCGGTCCCGGTAGCCGCCGAGGACCAGGTCCTCCTCGGCGTTCGCGTCCTCCCGGAACCTGGCCGGCCCCGCCGCCCACGCGTCGAGCACGCCCCTCCGGAGCCGTGCGGTACCGAAGGGGTCGGTTCCGTCGGTCGACGTCCTGACGCTGACGCTCACGTCTGACTCCACTCTGAGGTGCGGTGCGGGTATCTGGCCGGTGCCCGAAGGTACCGCGCCCGCCCCCACCCCGACGGCGGGGGCACGTCCCCCCACAGGGGGCGCGCGGGGGCGCGTCCGCGCCGGTCGACGCCCGTCCCGTCGCCTCCTAAGAGTGGCCCAGGTCCTCCGACGCGCCGTCCGGTTCCGTTGTCGAGCCCGAGTCCGCCGCCGGGCGGAGCGGGAACTCGTCCGCCGAGATCGAGTCGAGGACGGGGGCCGCCGGGCGCGGCGGCTTCGGCATGACGGCGGCTTCGGAGTGGCCGCCGCAGCCGTACGACAGCGACACGACCCGGCCGTCCGCCGGGGAGAACTGGTTGGCGCAGACGCCGAAGCCCTGCTTCAGCGAACCGGCGAGCGGGACCAGGAAGGCGCAGGAGACGCAGGTCGCGGGCGCGGCCTGGGCCATCGGCGTGTTCGCGCCGAACGCCTCGTCCCAGCGGTCGGCGGCCTGGTGGAGCCCGTAGCGGGAGAGGACCCGCGCGCGGCGCATGCCGAGTTCCTCGGCGACGGCCGCGATCGCGCCGCGCGAGGTGGCGCGCTGGGTGATCTCGGCGTCCTCGGCGTCGAGGTGGTCGGCCATCTCCTCCGAGACCACGGAGTTCGGCGGCGGCGCGTCCTCGCCCGAGTAGCCGGGCTCCAGGCGCAGGTCGTCCTGCTCGGTGGGGAGCAGGTCGCCGGGGCCCATGTCGCCGGGGCGCAGCCGCTCGCTCCACGGCACCCACTCGGGGGCGAGGAGGGCGTCGGGGCCGGGCAGCAGGACGGTTTCGTCGAGCGTGACGTTCTTCGCGCGGGAGGCGCGGGTGACGGTCACGGCCCAGCGCCAGCCGCGGTAGCCGGGTTCCTTGCACTCGAAGAAGTGGGTGACCACCCGGTCGCCCTCGGCGACGAGCTCCACGTGTTCGCCGACGATGCCGGGCGCGGCCGCCTCCTCGGCGGCCTCCCTCGCCAGGTCTACCGCCTCGGCGCAGAGACGGTCTGGGGTACGCGCGGCTCGCGGGGTACGCGTGGCTCGCGGGGTACGGCTTCGCGTCGTCGCAGCACTCACAGGTCTCGCTCTTCTCCTACGCCGTCTCACGGGTGCGCCGGCCGAGGAGCGGGAGGTTCCGGGCAGTGAGCGGAGCGGACCAGAGGGCCGCATCGACGTCCACGCCCGACGATGTCTCGCATGTCTCGGGCACACCTATCGTCATCCATTCTGCGGGATGCCGAAGAGGCGCGCGGCCGAGAACATCCGCCGGTGGCGCGCTACGCACGCTACCCCGTTCGCCGCGCTCAGCCCACCTGCCCGCCCCAAGTGGCCCGCATCGCGGACGATCGGCGGAGGGTCGGCAGGCGGTCAACAGGCGGTCGGCGGGCGGTCGGCGGGCGGTCGAAAGGGACCCGCCACGGGTTTCGTCACACGTCGAAGCGGACCCGCCGGGCCCCGTCAGCCGCCCCCGCGGCCCGTACTGGGGCACTATGACGGAGTGGCAGCCGCGCGGTCTCCCGTACGATCCCACGATCATCGTCATCGTGGGGACCGGGCCGGGCCGCTCCGCCGAGCGGGCCGGAAGGTCGGCCGCGCCCTGCACATTCCGCTCACCGGGACCGCGAAGGGCATCCGCAAGGCCACCCACGCGCACGGCGCGGGCGAATCCGGGCTCGGCAAGCTGATCGAGCTGCACGCCGTGAACGGCGCCGGCGACGTCATGATCACCGTCGCCCTCGCCTCCACCATCTTCTTCTCCGTCCCGACCGACGAGGCACGCGGCCGGGTCGCGCTCTACCTGGCCGTCACGATGGCCCCGTTCACCCTCCTGGCGCCCGTCATCGGCCCGCTCCTCGACCGCCTCCCGCACGGCCGCCGCGCGGCCATGGCGGGCGCGATGCTCACCCGCGCCGTGCTCGCCCTCCTGATGTCCGGCGCGGTCGCCACCGGCGGCCTGCAGCTCTATCCGGCGGCACTCGGCGTACTGGTCGCCTCCAAGGCGTACGGGGTGGTGCGCAGCGCCGTCGTGCCGCGCCTGCTCCCGCCGAACTTCTCGCTCGTCAAGGCGAACTCGCGCGTCACCCTCGCGGGTCTGCTCGCCACGGGCATCGCCGCGCCCGTCGGCGCCGGACTGCAACGGCTCGACTCGGCCGCGTCGCTGTACGGCGCGTGCGCGCTCTTCCTCCTCGGTACGTTCTGGGCGCTGCGGCTGCCGCCCAAGGTGGACTCGGCGAAGGGCGAGCGGCGGGCCCACCTGCTGACCCACGGCGAGAAGAAACCGAGCCTGCGGACGGTCGGCCCGTCCGTCCTGCACGGCCTGGAGGCGAACGCCTCGCAGCGCATGCTGTCCGGTTTCCTGATCTTCTTCCTGGCCTTCCTGCTGCGGGTCCACCCGCTGCCCGGGCAGAGCGCGGCCGTCTCGCTCGGCATGGTGGCGGTGGCGGCGGGCGTCGGCAACGCGTGCGGGACGGCGGTCGGCTCGCTCCTGAAGGACCGGGGCCACGGGCCCGAGGTGATCATCGCCGCCATGCTGTCCCTCGTCCTCGCGGCGGCGGTGTGCACGGCGATCTTCTTCGGCGGCCTGATGGTGGCCGTCCTCACCGCCGTGGCGGGCCTGACGCAGGCCCTGTCCAAGCTGTCCCTCGACGCCCTGATCCAGCGCGACGTGCCGGAGCTGGTGCGCACCTCGGCCTTCGCCCGGTCCGAGACGGCCCTGCAGATGGCGTGGGTGGTGGGCGGCGCGATCGGCATCGTGCTGCCGCTGAACGGCACGGTGGGGATGTCGGTGGCGGCGGGCATCCTGGGCGTCGGCTGGCTGCTCTCGGTACGGGGCCTGATCGGCGCCGCGCGGAAGCGCGGCCGGCGCAAGGGCACCTCCACGAAGGCGCGGGCGGCGTAACCGCGCGCCCGGCCGGGTGGCCCGGTGCGGGGCATAGCCGCGGGCCCGGCCAGGAGGCCCGGTGCGGGTGCCGCGCCCGGCCAGGTGGCCCGGCGCGGGGCTTAGCCGCGGGCCCGGCCAGGAGGCCCGGCGCGGGGGCCGGAACCGGGCGAATGGCCGCAACGCGGCGGCACGCCGTACCCCCGCGTGGCATGAGCGCGGCGGACCGATAGCCTTCGGGCCATGACCGTTGCGTTCCTCACCTCCAAGCGCCGCCGGGCCGCCGTGGCCCTCGGGGCTGTCTCCGCGGGGCTCCTCGTCCTCTCCGCCTGCGAAAAGCCGACCCCGCTCGCGACCGTGACGGTCGGGTCCTCGTCGGTGAACTCCCAGGCCGCCTGCTACAACGACGGCAAGGCCATCGAGGAGAAGCAGATCCCCGCCTGCCTCAACAAGAAGGCCGAGAAGTCGATCTCCGTCGACCCGTCGGACAAGATCCGCTTCGGCGTCGACCCGGACATCGCCGACAAGGGCTGGACGATCTTCCTGAACGGCCAGAACGCCGAGCCGGAGCCGTTCAAGAAGACCTACCGGACCATCCCGGCCAGCGCGTTCTTCTCCAGCCAGATGGGCGCCGCGCCGGACCAGACCCAGGTCACCATCGTCGAGAGCGGCGGCAAGTCCGTGACCGGCATCTGGCACTTCAACCTCAAGAAGAAGTCCTGACCCCGTCCCCTCGCATCCTGGTCGTGACGGCCGTGGCGGCGGAGGCCGACTCCGTCGCCGCGGGTCTCGGCCACGCTGAGGCCGGGCAGACCGAGGTCCCGCTGCCCGGCGGCTTCGTGCTGCGCCGGCACGGAGACGTGGACGTCCTCGCCGCCGGGGTGGGACCGGCCGCGGCCGCCGTCGCGGCCGCCACGGCCCTGGCGACCTGTGCGTACGGCCTGGTCGTCTCCGCCGGGATCGCCGGCGGGTTCCAGCCGCTCGCGCCGCTCGGGAGCGTCGTGGTCTCCGACGCCGTCGTCGCGGCGGACCTCGGGGCGCAGACGCCCGACGGCTACCTGGCCGTCGAGGAGCTCGGCTTCGGGCGGTCCGCGCACCGCGTGGCGAAGCCCCTCAGGGACCTGATCGCGGCCGCCCTGCCGGACGCCGTCGTCGGACCCGTCCTCACCGTCTCCACCGTCACCGGCACCGCCGGCCGCGCCGCCGAGCTGGCGGAGCGTCATCCGGGCGCCGTCGCCGAGGCGATGGAGGGCTTCGGGGTGGCGGAGGCCGCCGCCGCGCACGGCGTGCCCGTCGTCGAGATCCGGGCCGTGTCCAACGCGGTCGGCCCGCGCGACCGCGCCGCCTGGCGGATCGGCGAGGCCCTGGCCGCCCTGCGCGGCGCCTTCCAGCAGCTCAGCCGCACCGCATTCGTGGAGCTCCCGTCATGCCCAAGCTGAAGATCGCCTACTCGCCCTGCCCGAACGACACCTTCGTCTTCGACGCGTGGGCCCACGGCCGCGTCCCCGGCGCCCCGCGCCTGGACGTGACCTTCGCCGACATCGACCTGACCAACGGCTGGGCGGCGGACGGCGACGCCCCGTACGACGTCCTGAAGGTCTCGTACGCCGTGCTGCCGTGGATCCTCGACGAGTACGCCCTGCTGCCCTGCGGCGGTGCCCTGGGGCGCGGCTGCGGGCCGCTCGTGCTGACCCGGGAGGCCGGGCTGGATCTCACCGGCAAGACGGTCGCGGTGCCGAGCGAGCGTTCGACCGCGTACCTGCTGTTCCGGCTGTGGGCGGCGGACACCGTCCCGGGCGGCGTCGGCGAGATCGTCGTGCTGCCGTTCCACGAGATCATGCCGGCCGTGCGGGACGGCAAGGTGGACGCCGGGCTCGTCATCCACGAGGCCCGCTTCACGTACATGAACTACGGGCTGCACGCGCTCGCCGACATGGGCGAGCACTGGGAGCACACCACCGGTCTTCCGATCCCGCTCGGCGCGATCGTCGCGAAGCGCTCGCTCGGCGAGGACACGCTGCGTCTGCTCGCCGAGTCGGCGCGGGCATCGGTCCGAATGGGCTGGGACGACCCGTCCGTCTCGCGCCCGTACGTACTCGAGCACGCGCAGGAGATGGACCCGAAGGTCGTCGACCAGCACATCGGTCTCTACGTCAACGAGTTCACCGCCGACCTCGGCGAGACCGGTTACGCGGCCGTGCGGGGGCTCCTCACCCGCGCGGCGGCTGAAGGGCTGGTCCCGCCCCTCGGCCCGGACGCGCTGCGATTCCCGTAAGGCGGCCCGACCACTTCGGACGCGCCCGGACGCCGGACGGAGTCCGGCAGCCGCCCGAAGCCTGCGAAGCAGTGCGAGGGCGGCCGAAAAACACTGCCGCGGCCGTGCGGGGGCTCCTCACCCGCGCGGCGGCCGAAGGGCTGGTCCCGCCCCTCGGCCCGGACGCGCTGCGATTCCCGTAAGGCGGCCCGACCACTTCGGACGCGCCGGGATTCCCCTAGCGGGGAGCCGTGCGGCTCATACGTCGAGCTGGTCGGCGACCGCGCGCAGCAGGCCCGCGATCTTCTTGCCGTGGACCTTCTCGGGGTAGCGGCCGCGCTCCAGCATCGGCGTGATGTTCTCCAGGAGCGTGGTCAGGTCCTGGACGATGGACGCCAGTTCGTCGGGCTTGCGGCGCTGCGCCGCGGCGACGGACGGGGTCGGGTCGAGGACGACCACGGAGAGCGCCTGGTCACCGCGCTGACCGGCGACGACGCCGAATTCCACGCGCTGCCCCGGCTTGAGGGCGTCGACTCCGGCGGGGAGCACCGACGAGTGCACGAAGACGTCGCCGCCGTCGTCACGGGAGAGAAAGCCGAAGCCCTTCTCGCTGTTGAACCATTTGACCTTGCCGGTAGGCACGTCCGTCCTCGTCCTCGTACTCGATGGGTGCGCCGGGGCTGCACCGTGAACAACCCGTGGCTCTGAAAGAGATACAGCGGGTCACCTGCCCGCGGTGCACCAAGGCTAATGGGCCCCGGCCCGGTGACAAGCCGTCTCCGGTCCGTTCCTCCCGGCCAGGGAACTACCCTGGCCGAATGCGTAGTGAAACCCCTTCGGCTCCGACTTCGGCCCCGACGGACGAACCCGCTCCGGGTGACGGTCTGGTCCGGGCCGGTGCGGTCCTCTTCATCATCGGCGCGGTCGCGACCCTGGTCACGGTGGCTCCGCTGTTCCTCGGGACCTCGCCGTTCCCGACGGTCGCGTACCTCGTCTCGATGCTGATGGGCGTCGGTTTCCTGGTCGCCGCGGCCGGCGTGCTGCGGTCGATCGCCGCGCAGCGCCGCCGGGCGCGGGCCGTCCAGGCGGCGGCCGGTCAGCCGCGGTAGCCGGCCAGGTACCCCTGCCACCAGGCCCGGAAGTCCGTCAGGTCGGTGAGGACGACGTCCGCGCCGGCCGCGCGCAGCTCCTCGGGGGCGCACGGGCCGGTGGCGACGGCGACCGAGAACGCGCCGGCGGTACGGGCCCCGCGCACGTCGCCGACGTGGTCACCCACGTACACCTTCGCGCCGTGGGCGCGCAGCGCCTCCGCCTTGCCCTCGGCCCACAGGTCGCCGGCGAGGGCGTCCGGCTCCATGCCGAGGTGGGTGAGGTGCCGCTTGGCGTGCGGCGCGTTCTTGGCGGTGACGACGATGGTGCGGCCGCCGGCCTCGGACACGGCCTGGATCGCGTCCCGCGCGCCGGGCATCGGGACGGTCGGCTCGATGGCGTACTGCCCGTAGAACTCGCGGTAGCGCACCACCATCTCCGGAACCCGCTCCTCCGGGAACCAGTGCGCGAGCTCCTGCGCCAGCGGCGGGCCGAGCCGGGTGACGACCAGGTCGGCGTCGATCGGGACGCCGACGTCGGCGGAGAAGGCCTCGAAGGCGGCCTTGATGCCGGGGCGGGTGTCGAGGAGGGTCAGGTCGAGGTCGAAGCCGACCGTGGGAGCGCCGCTACGGGAATCCATGCGGCCATTCTGCCCAGGTGTTCGAAACGCGCCGCCGACGCCCGGAGGAACGTCAGGCGGCACGTCAGGCGGCACGTCAGGCGGCACCAGGCGCCGCCTCAGGCGACCTTGAGCAGGAGCTTTCCGGTGCTCGTGCGGGAGCCCATCAGTCGGTGCGCCTCAGCCGCGTCCGCGAGCGGGAACTCGGCGGTGACGGGGAGCGTGACCGTGCCCTCGGCGACCTTGGCGAAGGCCCGGTCGGCGAGGGCGCGCAGGGCGTCGGGACCGGTCTTCGCGAGCGTCAGGATGGAGAAGCCCGAGACGGCGAGCCCGGTGGGGTAGAGCTCGGGCTGGCCGACCCGCCACGGCTCGGCGGAGCCGGCGTTGCCGAAGGAGACGAGCCGGCCGAAGACGGCGAGGGAGGCGAGCGTGGCCTTGAAGGTCTCGCCGCCGACGGGGTCGAGGGCGAGGTCGACGCCGCGCTCGCCGGTCGCCGCGCGGACCGCCTTCTCCAGGGCGCGCGGGTCGCGCTCGAAGTCGCCGACGAACAGCTCGTCGTAGCCGTGGCCGCGGGCGTACTCGGCCTTGGCGGCCGACGACACCGTGCCGTACACCGCGCCCGCGCCGGCCGCCTTCGCGAGCTGGCCGACGGCCGTGCCGATGCCGCCGGCGGCGCCGTGCACGAGGACGGTCTCGCCGGGCTGGAGCCGGCCGACCGCGTGGACGAGCGCCTGGGCGGTGGGCAGGACGGTGGGGAGGGTGGCGGCGGTCCGCAGGTCGACGCCGGCCGGGACCGGGAAGACGGTCGCGGCGTCGGCCACGGCCACCTCGGCGTAGCCGCCGCCGTCGGTCAGGGCGGCCACCTCCTGGCCGACGGCGAGGCCGGTGACACCCGCGCCGAGTGCCCGGACCCGGCCGGAGACCTCAAGGCCGGGGCGGAAGGGCAGGGCCTCGACGCGGTAGCCCTCGGAGCGCGCCTTGAGGTCGGCGAAGTTCACCCCCGCGTACGCCACGTCGATGCTCACCTGTCCGGGCCCGGGGGCGGGGACGTCGGCGTCCACCGTCTTCAGGACCTCGGGACCGCCGTACTCACCGAATTCGATCGCACGCATGCCGCACCTCCGGCTCGACAGTTCTCGACTGTTCAACGAAAAGCGAACACTGGCGACTGTATGATCTGGATCGAACACTCCGCAAGTACGAAACCCCGATCGGGAGGACAGCGTGACGACGCCCCGCCACCGGGCCGCGCCCGAGCACACCCACCCCGACGACGTCCCCGTCCTCACCGCCCTCGCCGCCCTCGCCGACCCCGTACGCCTCGCCCTCGTGCGCGAGCTCGCCGGGTCGGAGGAGTGGACCCGTGCCTGCGGCGGCTTCGACGTGCCCGTCGGCAAGGCGGCCCTCAGCCACCACTTCGCCGTCCTGCGCGCGGCCGGCCTCGTCGAACAGCGCGACCAGGGGCCCAAGCGGGTCAACCGGCTGCGCCGCGCCGAGTTCGACGCCCGTTTCCCGGGCCTGCTCGACCTCGTACTGCGCGACGAACAGCAGGGCTAGGAGGCCCGGCGCCGCGCGCGCCAGAGCAGGAACAGCGCCGAGGCGACGGCCGCGGCCCGCAGGGTCCACGGCCAGGTGTCGCCGATCGCCGCGCCCATGCCCGTGCTGCCCGCCGGGACCGGAGCGCCCCAGCGGCCCTCCACCCGGCCCCACAGCCAGCCGACCCCGGCGGCCACGGCGAGGCCGGGTGCGACGAAGACGGCGCCGCGGCGCTCGCGGGAGAAGTACGCGACGAGCCAGCCGGCCGCGAGCGGGACGAGGGAGCCGAGGGCGGCGCCCGCGAGCAGCAGCGCCGCCGAGACCAGGAGCAGCGGGCTGCCGAAGCGCGGGAGCGCGCGGAGCCGGGCGGGACGAGGCGGTTCCGGGGCCTCGGCGCCGTCGGCCTCCGGCTCCTCTTCCGACTCCTCCTCGGCGGCCGGCGGCCGCAGTATCTCGGGGATCTCCACGCCGCCGACGAAGCCCGGGACCTGCCCGGTGGCCGTGGCCCCGGTGACCATGGCGTCAGCCCGCCACCAGTCCGCCGGGCGCGGTTCCGGGACGCCCGGCGGCGTCGCCCGGGCCGCCGGCTCCGCCGCCCCGTCCGGCGTACCCGGCTCGCCCGGGATGCCCGGCGGCGTCCCCGGCACCGCCTCGCCCCTGACGTCCTGGCGGCGCCCGCTCTCTCGGTCGTTCTCGATCCCCTCGGTCCCCACGGCACGACGTTAGCGCCTGGACAGGGGCTAACGTGGTCCGGATGGGGATCGGTGAGCTCGACCGGGAGGCGCACGTGCCCGAAGGATCAGGCGCAGGGACGGGTGGCGGGACCGGCGTCGGCGCGGGCGCGCCGCGCACCCTCGCGGAGGCGCTGCGCGCCGGCGGCGACGACACGCTCACCGCCCTGCTGCGGGCCCGCCCGGACCTGCTCGCGCCGGTCCCGAACGACCTGACGCAGCTGGCCACCCGGGCCGGCACGCGCGCCTCGGTCGTCCGGGCGCTCGAACGGCTCGACCGCTTCGCGCTCCAGGCCGCCGAGGCCCTCGCCGTGGCGCCGGACCCCGCCCCGTACCCCGTGCTCCTCGGTCTGGTGGCCGGCGACGGCGGCGACCCGGAGATCGAGGCGGCGCTGCCCCGCGCCGTCGCCCTGCTGCGCGAGCAGGCGCTCGTCTGGGGCGACGACGAACGGCTGCGGCTCGTGCGGACCGCGCGCGAGCTGCTCGCGCCGTCGGCGCAGCACCCCTCCCCGACCGGCCTCGGCCCGACGGTCGCGGAGGCGACGGCCGGGATGTCGCCTGGCCGGCTGCAGGAGATCATCGCGGCGGCCGGGCTGCCGACGACGCACGACCCGGTGTCGGCGGTGGCGGCGCTGACGGAGCTCTTCACGGACCGCACGCGGATGGCGGCGCTGCTCGACACGGCGCCGTCCGAGGCGCTGACGGTCCTCGACCGGCTGGTCTGGGGCCCGCCCTACGGCGAGGTCACGCCCGACCCGGCGGCGCCGGTGCGCTGGCTGCGCGACCGGGGCCTGCTGCTGCCCGTCTCGGCCCGGACCGTCGTCCTGCCGCGCGAGGCGGCCCTGCATCTGCGCGGCGGACGCGTGCACGCGGCGCCGGAGCCGGTGGCTCCGGAGGTCACGGTCACCCGCGACTACCGTCCACAGGTGGTGGACAACGCGGCAGCCGGGCAGGCGTACGCGGCGCTCGCCACGGTCGAGGAACTGCTGAAGTCCTGGAACCAGGGCGGCCCGCAGGTGCTGCGCGCCGGCGGCCTCGCCGTGCGCGACCTCAAGCGCACCGCCGCCGCCCTCGACGTGCCGGAGCCGACCGCCGCCTTCTGGCTGGAGCTGGCGTACGGGGCCGGGCTGCTCGCGTCCGACGGCGAGGCGGACGAGCGGTACGCCCCCACCCCCGCGTACGACGACTGGCTCGACCTCCCGGCCGCCGAGCGCTGGTCCCGCCTCGCCGCCACCTGGCTCGCCGCCACCCGCGCCCCCGGCCTCGTCGGCGCCCAGGACGCCAAGGGCCGCACCCTGGCCGCCCTCGGCCCGGGCCTGGACCGCGGCGCGGCGCCGGAGGTGCGCCGGCGGGTGCTCGCCCTGCTCGCCACGCTGCCGCCGGGGGCCGCGGCCGACCGGGAGTCAGTGCTCGCGCGACTGCGCTGGGACCGCCCGCTGCGCGGCGCGGCGGGTACCGGTACGGGCGCGGCCGACCTGCGCGAGCGCATCGCCGTATGGACCCTGGAGGAGGCCGAGCAGCTCGGCATCACCGGGCGCGGCGCGCTCGCCACGCCCGCCCGGGCACTGCTCAACCTGCCGCTCGCGGAGGCCGCGCCCGCGACCGGGCATCCCGGCGACTGCGAGCCGGCCGTCGCCGCCTCCCGCGCCGCGACGCTCCTCGCGCCCCTCCTTCCCGAGGCCGTGGACCACGTGCTGCTCCAGGCGGACCTGACGGCCGTCGCGCCCGGGCCGCTGCGGCGGCCGCTCGCCGAGACGCTGTCGGTGCTCGCCGACGTGGAGTCCAAGGGCGGCGCCACCGTGTACCGCTTCACGCCCGCCTCCGTACGCCGGGCGCTCGACGCCGGGCGCAGCGCGTCCGACCTGCACGACTTCCTGACGGCGCACTCGCGCACCCCCGTACCGCAGCCGCTCGCGTACCTCATCGACGACGTGGCCCGCAGGCACGGGCACCTGCGGGTCGGGGCGGCGTCCTCGTACGTGCGCTGCGACGACGACGCGATGCTCGGCGAGATCCTCGTGGACAAGCGGGCGGCCGGGCTCGGCCTGCGCCGCCTCGCGCCGACGGTCCTGGCCGCGCAGTCGGATCCGTCGGCGCTCCTGGAGGGGCTGCGGGCGATGGGGTACGCGCCGGCGGCCGAGTCGGCGGAGGGCGACGTGCTGATCACCCGCGCCGACGCCTACCGGACGCCGGACCGGACCGCGCCCGCGCCGGTGCCGGACGGGCCGCCGGTGCCGGACGCGACGATGCTGACGGCCGCGGTGAAGGCGATCCGCGCGGGCGACCGGGCGGCGACGGTGGTGCGCAAGGAGCCGGCCGCCACCCCCGTCGCGGCCGGTTCCCTGCCCCGCACCTCCGCCGCCGAGACCCTCGCCACGGTGCAGGCCGCCGCGCTCACCGGCTCGGCGGTGTGGATCGGCTACGTCAACGCCGACGGCGCGGCGAGCCAGCGGGTCATCGCGCCCGTGCGGGTCGAGGGCGGCTTCGTGACCGGCTACGACCACACCGCCGACGAGGTCCGCACGTATCCGCTGCACCGGATCACGGGCGTGGCGGAGCTCGCCGACGAGGAGATCTAGAGCGCGAAGGTGGTGATCACCGCCGCGTGGTCGGACGGCCACTCGTTGGCGGCGACGTCCGGCCAGGGGCGGGGGGTGCCCGTGACCAGGGTGCGCGAGTCGAGGACGCGCAGGCCGCGCCCGTTGTGCAGGACGTAGTCGATGCGGTCCTGCGGCTCGGGGCGGCCGGCCTGCTCGCCCTCCTCCGGGTGGACCGGGTGGATCGGCGACCAGGTGTGGCCCGGGTCGCGTACCGGGTCGGGGTGGGCCTCGCGGTAGGAGTCGCGGAGCCCGGCGTCCTCGGCGGCCCTGGTCACCGGCCAGCTGACGTCGGGCCAGTCGAGGTGCGAGGGCGCGTTGAAGTCGCCGACGACGACGACGGCCCGGTCCTCCCCCGCCTCCTTGCGGACGCGCTCCAGGGTGTCCTGGATCTGGGCGAGCCGGACCTCCTCGTGGGCGATCAGCTCGTCCGCCGGGAGCCCGTCGAAGGCGGCCTCGTACGGCCCGTACGGGGTGTAGTGCAGGTGCGCCGTCCAGATGTCGACCTCGCGCCCCTCGCCGGTCCGTACGCGGACGCCCGCCGCCCCGTAGAAGCCGACCTCCGGGTCGCCGAGCCGGGCCACGATCGGGTGGCGGCTGAGGATGCCGAGGTTCTCGCCCGCCGCGTGGTGGTGCCAGCCGAGTGCGGCGGCCAGCTCCTGGGTGGCGGTCCGCCCGGTCTCCTGGAAGCCGATGACGTCGGCGCCGGAGGCCCGGATGACGACCAGCTGCTTGGCCCGGTAGTCCTCGACCAGACCGCCGCCGAGCCACAGGTTCCAGCTCATGACGGTGAGTCGGCGGTTGATCAGGGAGGCGAGGAACTCCGGCGTGACACCGGCCAGGCTGTCCCGCACGGTCCGCCCGGGCGCCGGGTCCATCGCCACGAGCGACGGCACGGCGAGCACGGCGCAGCCCGCGGCCTCCGCCGAGGCGACTCCGGTCGGGGTGTCCTCGACGGCCGCGCAGTGCGCGGGCTCGACACCGAGCGCGCGGCAGGCGGCGAGGTACGGCTCGGGCTCGGGCTTGGTCGTCCCGGTGTCGTCCGCGGTGACCGAGACCGCGAACCCGGGCGCGCCGAGAGCGGTGAGCGCGGCGATGACGGTGTCGGCGACGGCGCGGGGCGAGGCGGTGACGAGGGCGGTGGGGACGCCCGCGCCGGCCAGCGCGGTCAGCAGGTCGAGCGCGCCGGGCCGGGGCACGACGCCGGCGTGGACCCGGTCGGCGAACTCCCGGTGCAGCTCGGCGGCCAGCGCCGCCGCGTCACGGCCGTTCTCGGCGGCGAGCCAGTCGGCCGTGTGCTCGACGGGCCGGCCGAGGACGTCGGGCCGGTCGGCGTCGGTCAGCGGCCGGCCCGCGACCTGTTCCACGGCCTCCCACCACAGGCCCTCGGTGTCGACGAGCGTGCCATCCATGTCGAACAGGACGGCGTGGAGGGAGAGTTCGGGATTCACGTGCGTCAGCGTCACTTTCTCTTCTTCTACTTGCGTACGGCGACGAGGACCGGGCGCTCGCGCAGGGTCACCGTCACAGCATCCCCCGTCGCGAGGGCGGCCGCCTCGTGCGTGGGCAGGTCGGCCTTGACCTCGGTGGCGTCGGCGAGCCGGACGGTGAGCCGGGTGGTCGCGCCGAGGAAGGCCGTCGCGACGATCCGGGCCGCGCACGCGCCGTCCGTCGTCACCCGCACGTCCTCCGGCCGTGCGAGCACGTCCACGTCCTTCGTCCCCTCGGGCGTCTCGCCGTCGACGGGCAGCCGCTGCCCGAGTACCTCGACAAGGCTGCCGGTGCTGCCGTCCAGGCGCCCGGGGACGCGGCTCATGGTGCCGACGAACTCGGCGACGAAGGCGGTCGCGGGCCGCCCGTACAGCTCGGCGGGCGGGGCGCACTGCTCCAGACGGCCGGCGCGCATGACGGCGACCCGGTCGGCCATGGACAGCGCCTCCTCCTGATCGTGCGTCACGAAGAGCGTGGTGATGCCGAGTTCCCGCTGGATGCGGCGGATCTCGTCGCGGAGCGTGAGCCGCACCTTGGCGTCGAGCGCCGAGAGCGGCTCGTCGAGGAGCAGCACGCGCGGCCGGAGGGCGAGGGCGCGGGCGAGGGCGATGCGCTGCTGCTGACCGCCGGACAGCTGGTGGGGGAAGCGGTCGCCCTTGTCGCCGAGGCCGACGAGTTCCAGCAACTCGGCTGAGGTGGCGCGCCGTTCGGCCTTGCCGACCTTGCGCATGCGCAGCCCGAAGGCGATGTTGTCGAGGACGCTGAGGTGCGGGAAGAGGCTGTACGACTGGAAGACCATGCCGGCGTCGCGACGGTGCGCGGGCACCTCGGTGATGTCCTTGCCGTCGACGAGCACGGCGCCGGAGTCCGGGTGCTCGAAGCCGGCCAGCATGCGCAGGGCGGTGGTCTTGCCGCAGCCGGACGGGCCGAGCAGCGCGAGGAGTTCGCCGGGCGCGACGGTCAGGTCGAGCCCGTCGAGGGCGGTGGTGGCGCCGAACCGGCGGCGCAGGCCGCGGAACTCGACGGTGGCGGCCCCGGTGGCGGCGCCGGTGGCCTCGGCGGTGAGGACGGTCATGGTTATCCCTTGGTGTTACGGGTCCGCGGGGAGCGTCCGCCGGCCCCGGAGAGGGCCAGGAGCAGCACCCAGGTGACCAGGAGGCTGAGGACGGAGACGGCCACGGACATCTGGGCCTGGGAGCCGCTGATGTTCACGATCCACACGGCGAACGGCCGGAAGCCGAGCAGCTGGGCGACCGTGTACTCGCCTAGGACCAGGGCCAGGGTGAGGAAGCAGGCGTTCATCAGCGCGCCGCGCAGGTTGGGCAGGACGGCCCTGACGAGCGCCTGGGACCGGTTCGCGCCGCAGCTGCGGGCGGCCTCGACGAGGGTGCGGACGTCGACGGCCCGGAGGCCCGCGTCGAGCGCGCGGTAGACGAAGGGCAGCGCCATCACCACGTACGCGAGGACGAGCACGACGGGGAAGTCGGGGTTCTGCAGCGCCACGAAGGTCTGGAAGAGCGGCGTGCGGGAGAGGTGCTCCGGGCCCCACTTCAGGACCGTGCCGATGGCGGCGACGAACGCGATCGGCGGCACCACCAGCGGCAGCGAGCAGACCGCCTCGACGACGGGCTTCAGCCGGGGCGCGCCGAGCCGCAGGGCGACCATGGCGGGGACCATCAGGAGCAGCACGACGACGATGGTGACCGCGGCCAGCCCGAGCGAGAGCAGCAGGCTGGTGGTGAAGCCCTCGGTGGTGACGATCTTCGTGTACGCGTCGAAGGTGACGCCCTGGCCGGGCACGTCGACGGTGAAGATCACCGAGGCGGCGAGCGGCACCAGGAAGTAGAGACCGGCGAGTCCGAGGACCAGCGGCCGCCACGCGTTGTTCGTACGGTTCAGGCGAGCCATCGGGTGCTCCGGCGTTGCAGGGGCAGATAGACCGCCATGACGAGCCCGGCGATGACGACCATGTCGACGCTGAGGGCGAGCGCCACGTTCTCCTGGCCGACGAGGACGTTGCCGGAGATGGCGTCGGAGATCTGCAGGGTGACCAGCGGGACGGCGCTGCCGACCATCGCGGCGGCGGTGGCGTACGCGGCGAAGGCGCTGCCGAAGAGCAGCACGAGACCGCCGAGCAGGCTGGGCAGCAGCACCGGCAGGGCCACGTGGCGCCAGTACTGGAAGGCGGTGGCGCCGTTGTTGCGGGCGGCCTCGCGCCACTGGGTGCGCAGGCCGTCGAGCGCCGGGGTGATGGTGAGCACCATGAGCGGGATCAGGAAGTACAGGTAGACCAGGACCAGGCCCCAGAAGCTGTAGAGGCTCCAGCCCTTGTCGGCGAGGCCCAGGTGCACGGTGAGGACGCCGGAGTTGCCGAGGGTGGCGACGAACGCAAAGGCGAGCGGGACGCCGCCGAAGTTCGCGAGCACGCCGGAGGCGGTCAGCACGGCCTCGCGCAGGGCACGGGAGCCGGACGACACGATGGCCTGGGCGAGCGGCAGGCCGAGCAGGGCGGCCAGCCCGGCGGCGGTCGCGGAGAGCTTGACGCTGCCGAGCAGGGCGGTGAGGTACGCGCCCTGGAGGGAGGCGGCCAGGTTCCCCGTACCGTACGAGCTCGCGCCGGTGGCCGGGTCGTCGACGGTGAGGGCGCCGCCGAGCATGGCCACGGCGGGGATGCCGAAGGCGATCGCGACGAAGGCGAGCAGCGGGACGGCGGCGAGCCAGGCGGGGGCCCGGCGGCCCCGCCGCCGGGCCCCGGTGGGCCCGGCGGCGGCGGTCACCGCGAGGGTGTCACTGGTCATCCGGAGACGGCCTTGCCCCAGCCCTGCGCGAGGGTCGTCTTGGCCTTGGCCTGCTGGGCCTCGGTCGGGAAGGACGGGACGCCGGAGACGGCGGGCAGCTTCAGGGAGGCGTCCTTGTCGAGGGTGCCGGCCTTGTCCATGGCGGGCATCAGGGCCGGACGGGCGAAGCCCTTGAGCCACAGGTTCTGGCCCTCGGCGCTGTAGACGTACTCCTGCCACAGGCGGGCGGCCGCCGGGTGCGGGGCGTCCTTGTTGATCGCCTGCGAGTAGTACATGGCGTAGCGGCCGTCGGTGGGGACGGCGACCTTCCAGTCGAGGCCCTTGGTCTTGAACTCCTGGGCGTAACCGGCGTTGAGGTAGTCCCAGTCGATGGAGATGGGCGTCTCGCCCTTCTCGACGGTGGCCGGGGTGGACTCGACGGGCGTGTAGTTGCCGTTCTTCTTCAGCTGGGCGAAGAAGTCGAGGCCGGGCTGGATGTCGTCGAAGGAGCCGCCCTGGGCGAGGGAGGCCGCGTAGACGCCGGCGAAGGCGGAGCCGGACTTGGTGGGGTTGCCGTTGAGGGCGACCTGGCCCTTGTACTCCGGCTTGAGGAGGTCCTTGAAGGTGGTGGGGCAGTTCTTGACGCGCCCGGCGTCGCAGCCGATGGAGACGTAGCCGCCGTAGTCGTTGTACCAGCGGGCCTGCGCGTCCTTCTGGCCCTCGGGGATGTCCGCGTAGTTCGCGACCTTGTACGGGGCGAACAGGCCCTGCTGGGCGCCGCTCAGCGCGAAGGAGCTGCCGAGGTCGAGGACGTCGGGGGCGCGGTCCTGGCCCTTGCGGGAGGTGACGGCGTTGATCTCGTCCTGGCTGGAGGCGTCGGGGTTCTCGACCTCCACCTTGATGCCGTACTTCTTCTGGAACCCGTCGATGATCGCGCCGTAGTTGGCCCAGTCGCGGGGCAGCGCGATGGCGTGCAGCGTGCCCTCCTTCTTGGCCGCGGTGACGAGCGCGTCCATGCCGCCGAGGTCGGCGGCGGAGGTGGCGGTGGCGGCGTTCTTGCCGTCGGGGGTGGTGGTGCCGTTCTCGGGGGCGGCGCCGCAGGCGGTGAGGGCGAGCGCGGCGACGAGGGCGAGGGAGCCGCCGAGGGCGGCCTTTCTCGGGAGGGTCGCGGGGACGGACACGAGCTTCTCCAGGGAGGTCGGGGGATCAACTTGTCTGAACAAGTTGGCTTCAGTACGCCCGGAGTCGGTGTCGTGAAAGTGAACGGGGACGGAACGGTGGCCCGCGATTCCCTGCACATTGGCGGCGCTTTTCAGCCAGTGGAGTACGGGCGAAACCGTCGTTTACGCTGCTGTCCCTGCACACAGCACCAGGAGGGTTCATGACGGCCCGTCACGAGCAGATCGCCGCCGAGCTGCGGCGCGCGATCCAGCGCGAGGAGTACGCGGTCGGCTCCCGGCTGCCCTCCGAGGCGGAACTCGCCGCCCAGTACGGCGTCTCCCGCGGCACCGTCCGCCAGGCCGTCGCCGCCCTCACCGCCGAGGGCCTCATCGGCTCCCGCCAGGGCGCCCGCCGCGTCGTCCTGGCCGGCCGCCGCAGCCAGAGCTTCGCCGAACTGCGCAGCTTCGCCCAGTGGGCCCAGGCGATGGGCCGCACCGCCACCGGCCAGGTCATCAGCCAGGAGTACCACCCGGCCACCGCCGAGGACGCATCCCGCCTCCAACTCCCCGTCGGCACTCCGGTGTTGGGCGTCCTGCGCGTGCGCGGCCTGGACGGCGAACCGGTCCTCGTCGAACGCAGCGTCTACGCCGACTGGATCTCCCCCGCCGTCGCCGCCATAGACCCCGACTGCGCCTCGGTCACCCAGCGCCTCTACGACGACACGGGCCTCGTCTTCGCCCACGGCGAGCACGTCATCGACGCGATCGCCGCCGGCGCCCAGGACGCCACCCTCCTCACCGTCCGCCGCACCAGCCCCCTCCTGCGCGTCCGCCGCGTGACCACCACCCACGACGGCCGCCCGGTGGAGTGGTCGGACGACCGCTACCGCCCGGACGCGGTGAGCTTCACGGTGCACAACGCGATCGGACACAACGCGCTGGTGCGGACGACGGCGGGGTGAGCTCCGGCCGGGCTTCCGAGCGTTGAACCTCAGTCCAGTTCGAGCACGACCCGCACCCGCGCCTCGACCGCGGCGAGCTCGGAGGGCGCGAGCAGGCCGAGCATGCGGCGCAGGCGCGGTTTGCCGACCGTGTGCAGCTCGGTGCAGTCGACGTACGACTCCACGTACTTCTTCAGCCCGCCCTCCGGGCCGACTGCGACATGGGTCTCGGCGGGCCCCGACGTGCCCGTGACCAGAGCGACGGTGATCCCCGACAGACGGCGGGAGATCCGGTTGGCCGTCAGCACGACGACGGGATGGGGGCCGATCGGCTGCGGAAAGGCGCAGACCCACACCTGCCCCCGCAGCGGGGGCATCGGCACTGTCACCACGCCTAGAACTCCGCCGCGTCGGCCGCCGCGAGGTCCGCCTCGGTGACCAGCTCGTCGAGGAGGGGGCGCGGGGCTCCGCCCTCGCCGTAGAAGCGCGCGATGTTCCGGGCCGCCTCGATCTGTCGCGCCTCCCGGTGCAGCAGACGGATGGCCTCCCGCAAGGCGTCCGACGTGGATTCCAGGCGCAGTATGGCCATGGTCTCCCGAAGGTCCGCCCAGTCCTGCCGGGACAGCCTGACCTGGGCAGGGGTGCCTGCCGACTCGGCCGAACGTCCAGCCATGGCTCACCTCGCACTCGTACCACGCGTACGCGAAGCCGTACACGTATGACAGCTGTCTTACGAGCATCCCATACCCCGCCCCGTACCGGCGCCCGATGCGGCAGACTGGATGTTTGGCCGCACGGAAGGGGATCCACAGCACGTGAATGGTCCACTCATCGTTCAAAGCGACAAGACGCTCCTCCTGGAGGTCGACCACGAGCAGGCCGACGCCTGCCGGCGGGCGATCGCGGCGTTCGCCGAGCTGGAGCGGGCGCCGGAGCACATCCACACGTACCGGGTGACGCCGCTCGGGCTGTGGAACGCGCGGGCGGCCGGGCACGACGCCGAGCAGGTCGTGGACGCTCTGGTGGAGTACTCCCGCTACCCCGTCCCGCACGCCCTGCTCGTGGACGTCGCCGAGACCATGGCGCGCTACGGCCGCCTCACGCTCAGCAAGCACCCCACCCACGGGCTCGTCCTCACCACCACCGACCGCCCGGTCCTCGAGGAGATCCTGCGGTCGAAGAAGGTCCAGCCGCTGGTCGGCGAGCGGATCGACGCCGACACCGTGGCCGTGCACCCCTCCGAGCGCGGCCAGATCAAGCAGACGCTGCTCAAGCTGGGCTGGCCGGCCGAGGACCTCGCCGGTTACGTGGACGGCGAGGCGCACCGGATCGACCTCGCCGAGGACGGCTGGAGCCTGCGCCCGTACCAGCAGCAGGCCGTCGAGGGCTTCTGGCACGGCGGCTCCGGCGTCGTCGTGCTGCCCTGCGGCGCGGGCAAGACGCTGGTCGGTGCCGGTGCGATGGCCAAGGCCAAGGCGACCACGCTGATCCTCGTCACGAACACCGTCTCCGCCCGCCAGTGGAAGCACGAGCTGGTGAAGCGGACCTCGCTCACCGAGGACGAGATCGGCGAGTACAGCGGCGCGAAGAAGGAGATCCGCCCGGTCACCATCGCCACGTACCAGGTCCTCACCACCAAGCGGAAGGGCATCTACCCGCACCTGGAGCTCTTCGACTCCCGCGACTGGGGCCTGATCGTCTACGACGAGGTGCACCTGCTGCCGGCGCCCGTCTTCAAGTTCACCGCCGACCTCCAGGCCCGCCGCCGCCTCGGCCTCACGGCGACGCTCGTCCGCGAGGACGGCCGCGAGTCCGACGTCTTCTCCCTCATCGGCCCGAAGCGCTTCGACGCGCCGTGGAAGGAGATCGAGGCACAGGGCTACATCGCGCCCGCCGACTGCGTCGAGGTACGGGTCGACCTGACCGACTCCGAGCGGCTCGCGTACGCGACGGCCGAGGCGGAGGAGAAGTACCGCTTCTGCGCCACGACGGCGACCAAGCGGAAGGTCACCGAGGCCCTGGTGAAGAAGTTCGCCGGGCAGCAGATCCTGGTCATCGGCCAGTACATCGACCAGCTCGACGAGCTCGGCGCCCACCTCGACGCCCCGGTGATCAAGGGCGAGACCTCGAACGCGCAGCGCGAGAAGCTCTTCGACGCCTTCCGCAACGGCGAGCTCAACGTCCTCGTCGTGTCCAAGGTCGCCAACTTCTCCATCGACCTGCCCGAGGCCACCGTCGCCATCCAGGTCTCCGGCACCTTCGGCTCCCGCCAGGAGGAGGCCCAGCGCCTCGGCCGCGTCCTGCGCCCGAAGGCCGACGGCCACCAGGCCCACTTCTACTCGGTGGTCGCCCGCGACACCATCGACCAGGACTTCGCGGCCCACCGCCAGCGGTTCCTGGCGGAGCAGGGATACGCGTACCGGATCGTGGACGCGAGCGAGCTGCTCACGAGCGAGTGACGTGAGCGGGGCGGGGCGGGGGCGGCCGGGACCGGCCCCTCGCCCCGGCCGCGCCCGGCACCCGCGGGGGCGCGAGGGCGCGGGGCGGGGGCAGGCCGCTCACCCCCGCCGCGGCCCGGACCCGCGGGGGTGAAAATCATTCGCCCCCGGCCCCCGCCCGGCATTACACTCGCCAGCTTCCCCGCCTCCCGTGCACGACTCCGTGCGTGGAGCGCCGCCGTCCGGTCGGAAACCGGCGGCCACCTCGACGTGTCCGCGTACCCGACCCGGAGGCTTCACCATGTCCGCAGACGTCCCCGACGACTTCCTCGCGCGCGAGCGCGCGCACCTCAGCGCCTCCCGCGCCGCCCTGCGGGCGATGCGCGAGGACGTGGAGTCGCTCGACATCAAGGACGTCACCGCGAACTGGGTGAACGCGGTCATCCTCACCCGCCAGATCGAGGACCGCATCAAGGCGCTCGCCGACCTCGCCGACACGCCGCTCTTCTTCGGCCGGCTCGACTACCTGCACACCACCCAGGAAGGCCAGCGGTTCTACATCGGCCGCCGGCACGTCCACGACGCCGACGGCGACCCGATGGTGATCGACTGGCGTGCGCCGGTCTCGCAGCCGTTCTACCGGGCGTCGAAGAAGGACCCGCAGGACGTCGGCCTGCGCCGCCGCTTCGGCTACACGGGCGGCGACCTCACCGCGTACGAGGACGAGCACCTCTCCGACCCCGCCGAGCTGGAACAGACCAGCCGCCTGCTCCAGGCGGAGATCGAGCGACCGCGCGTCGGCCCCATGCGCGACATCGTGGCGACGATCCAGCCCGAGCAGGACGAGATCGTCCGGTCCGACCTGTCCGGCACGGTGTGCGTGCAGGGCGGCCCCGGCACCGGAAAGACCGCCGTCGGCCTGCACCGCGTCGCGTACCTCCTCTACGCGCACCGCGAGCGCCTCGCCCGCACCGGCACCCTCGTCATCGGGCCGAACCGTTCCTTCCTCCACTACATCGAGCAGGTGCTGCCCGCCCTCGGCGAGCTGGAGGTGCAGCAGGCGACGGTCGACGACCTCGTCGCCCACGTCGAGGTGCGCGGTACGGACGAGGCGGCCACCGCCGTCGTCAAGGGCGACGCCCGGATGGCGGAGGTGCTGCGGCGCGCGGTGTGGTCGCACGTGACGCTGCCGACGGAGCCGCTGATGGTGGTGCGCGGTTCGCGGCGCTGGCGCGTCCCGGCGTACGAGATCGAGGAGATCGTCCGGGAGTTGACCGACCGTGACATCCGCTACGGCGCGGCCCGCGAGGCCCTGCCGCAGCGCGTCGCGCATGCCGTGCTCGTACGGATGGAGCAGGCCGGCGAGGCCCCGGACGACCGGGTCCAGAACGCGGTCGCGCGCAACGCGGCCGTGAAGGCCGTGGTGAAGGAGTGCTGGCCGGCCGTCGACCCGGCCAAGCTGGTGCTGCGGCTGCTCGGCGACGCCGACTTCCTGGCCGAGCACGCCGCCGGGATCCTCGACGAGGACGAGCAGAAGGCGCTGCTGTGGGCCAAGCCGTACCGCAGCGTGAAGTCGGCGAAGTGGTCGGCGGCGGACGCGGTCCTCATCGACGAGGCCCGGGACCTGATCGAGCGGACGCACTCGCTCGGCCACGTCGTCGTCGACGAGGCCCAGGACCTGTCGCCGATGCAGTACCGCGCGGTGGGCCGGCGCTGCTCGACCGGCTCGGCGACGGTCCTCGGCGACCTCGCGCAGGGCACCACCCCGTGGGCGACGGAGAGCTGGGCGCAGGCCCTCACGCACCTGGGCAAGCCGGAGGCGCACGTCGAGGAGCTGACGGCGGGCTTCCGCGTGCCGCGCGAGGTGATCGCGTACGCGTCGCGGCTGCTGCCGCACATGTCGCCGGGGCTCGCGGAGGTGAGGTCGGTGCGGGAGAACCCGGGTTCGCTGATCATCCGGCGTACGGAGGACCTCGACGCGGACGTGGTGGCCGCGTGCGTGGAGTCCCTGCGCCACGAGGGCTCCATCGGCCTGATCGCCGCCGACGCCCGCATCGCCCCGCTGGCGGCGGCCCTGGACGCGGCGGGCCTCGCGTACCTCTCCCCGGGCGAGGAGACCACGGCCGAGTCGCGCCTCACGCTCGTCCCGGCGTCGCTCGCGAAGGGCCTGGAGTACGACTACGTGGTCCTGGACGAGCCGGCGGCGGTGGTGGACGGCGAGCCGGACGAGCGCACGGGGCTGCGACGGCTGTACGTGGCGCTGACCCGTGCGGTCTCGGGCCTGACGGTGGTGCACGCGTCGGACCTGCCGGAACAGCTGGGCTGAGGAGTCCGCGGGGGGACGGACCGCCGTCAGCATTCCCCCTTGCGCACCGAGCTGACGAAGGAGTGCAGCTCGCCGAGGCTGTCCGCGGTGTTCGCCTCCCACGAGCCGTACAGCTGCTCCTTGCTGTAGTTGTAGTCGCCGTAGGTGCACCACACGCTGTCGGTGTTGTTGGCGTACGAGAGGCCCAGGTCGTCGAAGTTCTGCAGGGCGAGGTTGGGGCTGCCGAAGCGGAAGGTCGCGATGGCGCCGTTGCCGTCGTACTCGCTGAACAGGCAGAAGTGCCCGCTGGGGCACCGGTCGTAGCCGCGAGGCGCGGCGGCGGCGGCCGAACCGGTCGACAGGAGCAGCGCGAGCGCCGCGGCGGGCGGCGCGAGGCGCTCGAGGAAGGGTCGGAGGCCGGGGCGGGGACGGGACACGAGTGGCTCCTGCGAGTAGCGGGGCTGATGGGGTCCCCGTGACACATGCCCCCCGGACACGACCGTGCGAACCCGCCGGACGGACCTGCCGGGATCACCGGCGGCCGGGTCGCGCGCCCCCGCGCACGCGCCGGTCCCTCACACGGTGTCGTACTCCGGCAGCGCCTCGCTCCAGGCGCGGTGTGCGACGGCTGCCAGCACCGGGTTCTTCTCCCGGTAGTAGTGCTCGGTCACGATGCCCCAGCACAGCGCCCAGCCCCGGCCGCGGGCCCAGGTCGCGTCGTCGACTTGGGCCGCCTCGCGGAAGAGCGGGCGGGTCTCGGGGGTGAGGAGGGTCCAGCCGGCCATCATGTCGCAGGCCGGGTCGCCGGTGCCGAGGCCGCCGAAGTCGATGACGGCGCTGAGCCGGCCGTCACGGGTGAGCAGATTGCCGGGCAGCAGGTCGCCGTGCACCCACACCGGCTCGCCCTCCCACTGCGGCAGGGCCAGCACCTCCTCCCAGGCGGCGGACGCCTGCGCGGAGCCGAGGTCGCGCAGCGCCCCCGCCATGGCCCCGTCCTCCCACGCGGTCACCGGCCCGCCCCGGAACGACACCGGCGCCCCGGCCGCGTCCGCCGCCCGCAGCGCCACCCCGAACCGCCCGAGCGCGACGGCCGCGTGCGCCAGATCCCGTACGGGTGCCTCGTACGCGTCGGCCCCGTCCAGCCACTCGTACACGCCCCACGCCAGCCCGAACACCTCCCCCGCCACCCCGACCCCCACGGGCACCGGCACCTCCAGCGGCAACCCCGCGGCCAGCCGCGGCAGCCACCGCCCCTCCTTCTCCACCTGCCCGGCGGCCCACTCCGCCTTCGGCAGCCGCACGACGAGCCCGTCCCCGAGCCGGAACATCGCGTTGTCGGTCCCGGCGGAGGCGACCTCCCGGACCTCCAGATCGGCCCACTGGGGGAACTGGGCGGCGACGAGGCGGCGTACGAGCGCGGTGTGGATGAGGGTCTGCTGCATGCACGGGAGGCTAACGACGGCGAGGGCCGCACCGCGACGGAGTTTGCGGCGCCGTTCACGCGGCTCTCCCGGCCTTCTCCCCGCCGTCACCGTGCCCGGCGAAGACGGCATCCGGGTTCGTCCAGCCAAGGTGTGACACCGTGCGCGGTCATGCGCTACCGGTGCTTCCGCCGCGTTCATCGTGTGTGCCGGTCGGCTGGTGGGCCGCCTGGATGTTGTCGGCCGCGGCCGTCCACTCGACGCCGTTCCCGGCCCGGATGTGCGCGATGCGGACCACCCGGCCGTCGCCGTGCAGTTGGTGCGTGACGGCAGTGAGCTCGCCCTCCGCCCCGCTGGCGGTGTCGCGGACGCGTGTGCGCAACAGCGGGTGCTGCTCGTACCCGTCCGACCCGACCTGGTACGCGGCCTGCGCCTCGGCGCGGCGCATGAACCGCTCCCAGCCCGCGGCCGCCCGGAGGCGGAGGGCGCGGCTCGGGGCGCCGGGTGGTGGATCGGGGATGGTCATGCGTGGCTCCCTTCAGATAAGTGATGCTCAGTGAACCGATCGGCACGGAACGTGAGTACCGTTGAAGCGGCACGGGACCGTGAAAGCCGTGAAAGTTCAGGGGGCGCCATGACGTCACGCACACCGAACACCTCGCTGGCGGCGCTCTTCGAGGAGACCGGATGGTCGCGCGGACAGTTCATCCGCGCCATCGCTCGCGTGGGCACCGAGGTCGGTATCCCGTTCGGGTACGACGAGTCCGCCGTACCGCACTGGATCGCTGGCAGCATGCCGAGGAAGCCGGTCCGGCCGCTGATTCTCGAAGCCCTCGCGCGCAAGCTCGGTCGGCCCATCAGCGGGTATGCGGCAGGCTTCGCGACATCCCCCGACCCGTCGGACGACACGCCGGATACGGTGGCTGGGCTGGTCGACCTCGGGAGTGCGGACATGGATCCATCACGCAGGGGCGTGCTCGGCGCGGGGCTGTTCTCGGCCGCTGCGGTGATTCCCGGGTGGCCGGACGTGCGGGACCGGCTCGAGAAGGTGCGGGCCGATCCGCACACGCGGATCGGGCGGGCCGAGGTCGAGGCGGTCATCGCGATGACTGAGCACGTGAGCCATCTCGACGACAAGTTCGGTGGGCGAATGGCACGCCCGATGGCCGCGGCCTTCCTCGTGAACACCATCGTCCCGGCGCTACGGGCGACGGCCTCCGACGAGGTGAAGAACGCCCTCCGCACGGCGGCAGCCGATCACTGCTACCTGACCGGCTACATGGCGATGGACGAACGAAAGGACGGCCTGGCCCAGCGCTACTACACCAAGGCGCTCGAACTCGCCGGGTCGGCGGGCGACCACCTGACCTACTGCACCACCCTGCGGGGCATGAGCGTGCAGGCCGTCGACCTCGGCCACGGCGCCCTCGCCCTGCGTCTGGCCGACGCCGCTGCCGCCGCCTCGCCACAGGCCGGCCCGCGCATGCTCGCGTTCCTCGCAGGGCAGCAGGCGCACGCCGCCGCGCAGTCGGGAGACCGGACGGGCGCGCTGCTCCGCATCAAGGAGGCGGAGCAGGCGATGGCCAAAGCCGAATCGAGGGCGAAGGCGTTCGGCTCGTACGATCCTTCGACTCTCAACTACCACGTCGGACAGGTGCGTTACGAGCTCGGCGACATAGCCGGAGGCATCGAGTCGCTGGAACTGGCCGACCGTCTGCGTGAACCGACCTACCGCCGCACCCGGGTGCGCTACAACGCGATGCTCGCGGAACGGAAGCTGCAGATCGGCCGTCTGGAGGAGGCGTGCGCCGACTGGCACCACGTCCTGGACGACTACCCGCACGTCCAGTCCGGCCGCTGCGACGACCGTGTCCGCATCATGCTCGCCGCACTCCGCCCACACCTCGGCAACGCGTATGCCCGCGAGGTCTACGAGCGCGGGCGCCCTATGCTGCGGACCGGCGGTGCGTGATGGCACCCGACACCGGAGGTCACCGCATGGCAGACGACAGCGCGTACGCCGAAGGCACGGCCGGGTTCCTCTTCGAGATGGGTGTGCTCAAGAACGCCAAGCGCACCGGATGGTGGTTCACCGGGAACAACAACCCCGAGTCGATCGCCGAGCACTCGTTCCGCGTGGGGATCATCGGTGCCGTACTGGCCATGATGGAGGGAGTGGATCCGGCGCGGGTCGCGCTGATGTGCCTGTTCCACGACACGCAGGAGACACGGATCGGCGACATCCCGCACATCGGCCGTCGCTACATCGACGCCGCCACCAACCAGACCGTCACCGCCGACCAGGTCTCCGCCGCGCATCCGGCCGTGCGGGACGGAGTGCAGCGGGTGGTCGAGGAGTACGAGGCGAAGGAGTCGCCCGAGGCGGTCGTGGCGCGGGACGCGGACAAGCTGGAGTGTCTGGTGCAGGCCGTGGAGTACCGGGCGCAGGGGAACACGCTGGTCCAGGACTGGATCGACACGTCGCTGAGCAGCCTGAAGACGGCGTCCGCGCGGGAGCTGGCCGAGGCGGCGCTGACGATGTCGCCGCTGGAGTGGCGGCGGACCTTCCTGCGCTGAGTCTCCGGGGCGCGGCCCGCCACGCCCCGGTCTTGCTCGACGCCCTGTAAGGACGTCGGGAGAGAACCTTCCCAACCCACCCCCTCCGTCCCCCGTCGTGGGGCCTCTTCATGGCCCAACCGGGTTGAATACACGATCGGGTGACAGATCGTCCGGAACGCGGACGGATGCGGTACGGTCGGCCGCAACAACGGCATATGCAACTCGGCCCCCGGCAGGACGGCAATCCTGACGAGGGCCTACCGATCAGGAAGAGCGAAGCTTCCAGATGGCTGATCCGCAGTCTAACGCGGCCGTGTCCGCGCATCCCGTTCCGTTCGACATCCCCGCCGACGCGCCACGCGCAGGAGTGATCCGCGTACGACACCGGCACCGCGACCGGTTCACCGTCGTCGGCAATCACCTCGCCCAGCACCCGAAGCTGTCCGCCGCGGCGATCGGCATCGGCGTGTACATCCAGTCGCTCCCGACGGCGCCGACGTGACCGTGAAGCGGCTCACGCTGCGCTTCCGGGAAGGCGAGACCACCGTACGGCGCGCGCTCAACGAGCTGGTCGCAGCCGGGTACTTGGAGCGGCGGCGGGTGGCGCTCGGGGGCGGCCGGTTCGCCACCCGGGTGATCTCGTACGACCGGCCGGGGGCGGCTGGTTCCGACGCCACCGCGCCCGCACCCGTACGAGAGAAGCCCGCGCCCGCGCCCGTAAAGCCTCCGTCGACGCCACCGCCACCGCCCGCCTCCGAGGTCGCCACCGCCGTTCTGGCGCGGTTGCGCACCGTCGACCCGCGCCTGCTGCTGTCCTGGCGGGACGTGCGCGAGCTGGCGCCGAGCGTCGACAAGTGGCTCGGACAGGGAGTGCGGCCCGACCAGGTCACGCGGACGCTGACGGCCGCGCTGCCGCCCGAGCACGTGCCCATTCACCAGCCGGCCCGCTTCCTCGCGTACCGGCTCGACGCCATGCTGCCGCCACCACTGCCCGCCGAAGTGCCGGAGACGCCCGAGCCGACGCCTCCCGCGCGGCCGCCGCTGGTGAGTTGTGACGGCTGCGAGCGGGCGATCCGGACGTACGACGAGAAGCCGATGTGCGCCGACTGCAGAGCGGCGGCGGCCTGAGGCCCGCTCGCTCCTCGGCCTGGATGCCGGGCGAGATCCTGGACGAGGTGCTGCTCGGGCTCCTCGCCCAGGAGTGGAAGCCGGCCCCGTAAGTCACCCGGGGCCCGTGTCAGGCGTCGGCCGGCTCCCTGAGAGACGCCGACAGGGCGCGGGCCTCGTGTTCGGTCATGCGCGGGGTGTCGTACGGGACGGCGTTGACCCAGCGCTGGGTGAGGCGGGCGATGCGCTCGCCGTACCGCTCGGCGGTGATCAGGTCGCCGCGGGAGCCGGCGTGTTCCGGGCCCTGGTCGGCGTGGCTCTGGCTCATCAGGCCCAGCCAGGAGCCCAGGCGGTTGACGTCGTCGCGGGAGCCGCCGCTCCAGTTGTTGCCGGGCATGTCGCCGACGCCGATCCACTGCATTCCCAACTGGGCCGCGAAGACCGCCAGTTGTTCCAGTACGGCCAGCTTGTCGCCGCTCTGCGAGGCGGACATCGTGAAGCCGCCGGCCAGCTTGTCCTTCCACGCCTGGGTGACGAACGGGGTGAAGGCCGCCTCCATGAACGCCTTGAACACCGCCGACACGCTGCCCATCAGGGTCGGGCAGCCGAGGACGATCGCGTCGGAGCGGTCGAGCAGCGCCAGCGCCTCCGCGTCGTGCCAGCGGCCGGCGGTGACGTCCTCGGCCCGGATCTCGACGAGGTGCACCCGGGTGCCCGGCACCTGCCGCGCCCCGTCGGCGAGGTGCTCGGCGAGGACCCGGGTGTGTCCGTGGACCGAGTGGTAGACCACCGTCACCGTGGCCGTCGGGGCGTCGTGGTCGCCACGCTCAACTTCAATGGCTGTCATGTCTCTTCGCTGCTTCCGATCGCTGGAAAGGCTGGGAAGGCCTTGCTTGCCCAGCCATCTCAGCCCGGGCACGACCAGGCATCAACGCCGATCTCCGGACCGCAGCGATCGGTCACACCGATCGATCGCACTAGCCTGAGCCCGTGGACAGGATGGAACTGATGGAGCTCGAAGCCTTCGTCGCGGTCGCGGAAGAGCTCCACTTCGGCCGCGCCGCCGCGCGGCTGCACCGTGGGCAGCCCACCGTCAGCGACGCCGTGAGACGGCTCGAAAGCAGCCTGGGCGGGCGGTTGTTCCACCGCACCAGCCGCCGCGTGGCACTGACCGAGCTCGGCACGGCGCTGCTGCCCGACGCGCACGCCGCCCTGGCCCAGCTGCGCCGCTTCCAGCAGCGCGGACGCTCGCTCGCGGCCGGTGACCACACCGGCGCCACGCTCGTCGTCGCGCACGCCGAATACACCGACCAGCAGCTGCTGTTGCGCTGCCTGCCGCGGCTGCGCGACCGCTTTCCCGGCGTGACGGTCGTGCCGGAGGCGATGCCGACCACGGCCCAGCTCACCGCCCTGCGCGCGGAGACGGTCGGTCTCGGCATCGGCTGGGCGACGGGCGACGTCACCGGCGTACGGGCGCGGGTGCTGTCGACCGAGCGGTTCGTGGCGCTCGTCCCCGCGGCCCATCCGCTGGCCGGTCACGCCGAGCTGAGCGCCGCCGAGCTGTCCACCGCCGAGCTGCTCACCTGGCCGCACCAGATCAACAGCGGCCTGTGCGACCGGCTCCTGTCCGCCTTCCGGATCGGCGGCGCCGACCTGCGCATCATCAGGACCGCCGACAGCGTGCACGCCATCGCCGCGCATGTCGCCGCGGGTACGGGCATCGGCATCACGGTGGAGTCCGCTCTCGACCACCAGCCGCCGGGCCTGCGCGTCATCCCGCTCGCCGGCCCCTCGACCACCGCCGACCAGGTCGTCCTCACCCCTGCCGAGCCCTCGGAGACCGCGACGGCCCTGCGCGAGCTGCTGCTCGACGCCGCCGGCCGCTGACGGCCCGCCGTGGGCGGCTACGCGTCGATCGCCTCGCGCCAGGTCCGTACGGCGTCCGCCGACACCGGTGCCGTCCAGCCCTGGGGGCGGGCGGCGCCGCCGATGTGGAAGGCGGTGAGGCCGGCGGCGCGCAGGGCGGGGAGGTGGTCGAGGCGGAGGCCGCCGCCGACGAGGATCCGGGGTTCGTAGCCGGGCTCGCCCGCGCGGGCGGCCTCCGCGGCCAGGACGGGGAGGCCGTCGTCGACGCCGGTGGCGGCGCCGGCGGTGAGGTAGGTGTCGAGGCCCGGGAGGTCGGCGAGCTGCTTGCGGAGGGCGTCGCGGTCGGCGGCGCGGTCGATGGCGCGGTGAAAGGTCCAGCGGCAGCCTTCCAGGACGGCCGTCAGGCGCTCGACCGCCACCAGGTCCGCGTCGCCGTCGGGCGTCAGGAAGCCCAGGACGAACTCATCCGCGCCCGCCGCCCGCAGCTCCGACGCCCGGGCCACCAGCGCCTCGATGTCGCCGGCCGCGAAACCGTCCGTCAGCCTCAGCATCACGCGCAGCGGGATGTCCACCGCGGCGCGGATCGCCGCGAAGCCGGTCGTGGACGGGGTGAGCCCGTCCGCCGCCATGTCGGTGACCAGCTCCAGGCGGTCCGCCCCACCGGCCTGGGCGGCGACCGCGTCCGCCTCGTCGAGGGCGATCACCTCCAGCACTGCACGGTTGCTCATCGAGCCCATTCCTCCACGGATCGCACGGCCGGCCCCCAGAGGCCGAAAGGTCTAGTCCACTGACTGTGGCCAAGACTAGCCGTGCGCGTGGCCTCCCGCATCGTGTCCCGCGCCAGAGGTGTCGGCCGAGGGCGCGGCGCCGGGAGCCGCCGCGCCCGTCCGCACGGTGAACGCCGCCGTCCGCACCTTCCCCTCGTGCTGGAAGTCGAGGAACAGCCGGTACGTGCCGGTGCTCGGCGCCGTCGCCGTGAACGAGACGTCCGGGCCCGGGCCGCCCTCGTTCGGGTGCACGTGCAGGTACGCCAGGTCGCCCTCGCGCAGCGCGACCAGGTGTCCGTACGCGCCCAGGTACGGCTGGAGGTCCGTCACCGGCTTGCCCGCCTTGGTGACCGTGAGCCGCAGCTCGCCCGCCTTGCCCGGGTCGAGCGTGCCGCCGAGGCGGACCTGGTAGCCGTCGACGTCGGCGACCGGCGCGACCGGCGGCAGCGGCTTCGGCGCGTACGCCCCCGGCACCGACAGGTCCGCGCCCAGCGTGACGCCCTTGGCGCCCGCCGCGGCCGGCTTGAAGTCGGCGAAGGCCTTGTACGCGCCCGCCGCCGGCAGGTCCGCGTCGACCGACCAGGTGCCGTCGGCGGCCCTGACCGGGTGGAGGTGGCGGAAGACGGTGAGGTCGCGCGAGGCGACGATGAAGTGGAGCTCCTTGCCGTGCTCCGTGGTGAACGCGGTGACCTTCCTGCCGTTCGCGTCCTTGATCGAGAACTTCAGCGTGCTCCTGCCGACCTTGGGGGTCGGGGTGTCGAGCGCGAGGGTGTAGCCGTTCTCGGAGACCTGGAGGCCGCCGGCCGCGGGCGCGTTCGCCGCCTCCGCGTGGCCCTCGTGGCCGCCGTGGCCGCCACCCTCGGGCGTGGCCTCCGCGTGGCCGCTGTGCTCCGACTTCGCCGGCTCGCCGATCGGGCCGACGCCCTTGCCGACCCCGTACGCGGTCCCGAAGGTCGCGGCGAGCGCGGCGGCAAAGGCAGTGATCTTCACTCCGGTGTTCATGGCTGCTCTCCCGTACATGGGTGGCTGGGTCAGTCGTGGATCTCAACTGCGGCCTCAACTGCGGCCTCAACTGCACTTCACCATACCCCTGGGGGGTATCAAGTCAAGTCGGGTCGGCACTTGCGTGAGATACCACCGGGGGGTATACATATCTCGTAACCGATACCCCCCGAGGGTATCCGAAGGCCCCGCCTGATGGAGGACGACATGGGTTCCTGCTGCACCCCCGACAACAGCTGCTCCACCAACACCGTCGAGATCTCGACGACCACCGCCGTCGCCGACACCACCACCACGGTGTACGCCGTCTCCGGCATGACCTGCGGCCACTGCAAGACCGCGATCACCAACTCCGTCAGCGCCCTCGACGGCGTCATCTCCGTCGACGTCGACGTCGCCGCCGGCAAGGTCACCGTCGTCACCGGCGGCGAGCCCGACGAGGCCGCCATCACCGCGGCGGTCGACGACGCGGGCTACGAGCTGACCGGCCGCGCCTGACCGACCCGGCCGCTTCAGGCAGCCGCGTCAACCGGCCGCCGGGGCTCGCCCACCACGCCCGGGCCCCGGCCCCCGAACCCCGCTACACCGAGGAGCAGGAAATGACCACGACCACTCCGGGCACCGCCCAGGTCGAGCTCGCCATCGGCGGCATGACCTGCGCCTCGTGCGCGGCCCGCATCGAGAAGAAGCTCAACCGCATGGACGGGGTCGAGGCCACCGTCAACTACGCGACCGAGAAGGCGAAGGTCACCTTCGACGCCGACATCGACGTCGCCGACCTCATCGCCACCGTCGAGGCCACCGGCTACACCGCCAAGGAGCCCGAGCCCGAGCGCCCGGCCGCCGCCGGAGCCCCCGAGGGCCCCTCCGACGAGGAGAAGGCCGACGAGGAGCTGCGCCCGCTGCGCCAGCGCCTGACCACCGCCGTCGCGCTCGCCGTGCCGGTCATCGCGATGGCGATGGTCCCGGCCCTGCAGATCGAGTACTGGCAGTGGCTGAGCCTCACGCTCACCGCCCCGGTCGTCACCTACGCCGCCTGGCCCTTCCACAAGGCAGCCTGGACCAACGCGAAGCACGGCGCCGCGACGATGGACACGCTGATCTCGGTCGGCACCATCGCCGCGTTCCTGTGGTCGCTGTGGGCCCTGTTCTTCGGCACCGCCGGCACGCCCGGCATGACGCACGCCTTCGAGTTCACCATCGCCCGCACCGACGGCGCCGGGAACATCTACCTGGAGGCCGCCGCCGGCGTCACCGCCTTCATCCTGGCCGGCCGCTACTTCGAGGCCCGCTCGAAGCGCAAGGCGGGCGCCGCGCTCAAGGCGCTGATGCAGCTCGGCGCCAAGGAGGTCACGGTCCTGCGCGACGGGCGCGAGGTCACCGTGCCGACCGCCGAACTCCAGGTCGGCGACCGCTTCCTGGTCCGCCCGGGCGAGAAGATCGCGACCGACGGCATCGTCGTCGAGGGCTCCTCGGCCGTCGACGCCTCGATGCTCACCGGCGAGTCCGTGCCCGTCGAGGTCTCCGTCGGCGACGCCGTCACCGGCGCCACCCTGAACGCCGGCGGCCGGCTCGTCGTCGAGGCCACCCGCGTCGGCGCCGACACCCAGCTCGCCCGCATGGCCAAGCTCGTCGAGGACGCCCAGAACGGCAAGGCGGCCGCACAGCGCCTCGCCGACAAGATCTCCGCGGTCTTCGTGCCGATCGTCATCGCGCTCTCGCTCGGCACCCTCGGCTTCTGGCTGGGTACGGGGCAGGAGCTGACCTCCGCCTTCACCGCGGCCGTCGCCGTCCTGATCATCGCCTGCCCGTGCGCCCTCGGCCTCGCCACCCCGACCGCCCTCATGGTCGGCACCGGCCGCGGCGCCCAGCTCGGCATCCTGATCAAGGGCCCCGAGGTCCTGGAGACCACCCGCAAGGTCGACACCATCGTCCTGGACAAGACCGGCACCGTCACCACCGGCCGGATGACCCTGATCAAGGTCCACACCGCCGCCGGCACGGACGAGACCGACGTGCTGCGCCTCGCCGGCGCCCTGGAGCACTCCTCCGAGCACCCGATCGCCCAGGCCGTCGCCACCGGCGCCGCCGCCAGGGTCGGCACCCTGCCCACCCCCGAGGACTTCGCCAACATCCCCGGACTCGGCGTCCAGGGCGTCGTCGAGGGCCACGCCGTCCTCGTCGGCCGCGAGAAGCTGCTCCAGGAGTGGGCCATGGAGCTCACCCCCTCCCTCAAGGCCGCCAAGGAAGCGGCCGAGAAGGCCGGCAAGACCGCCATCGCGGTCGCCTGGGACGGCCAGGCCCGCGCGGTCCTGGAGGTCGCCGACGCGATCAAGGAGACCAGCCCCGAGGCCATCCGGCGGCTGCGCGCCCTCGGCCTCACCCCGATCCTGCTCACCGGTGACAACAAGGCGGTCGCCGAGGCCGTCGCCGCCGAGGTCGGCATCGACGAGGTCATCGCCGAGGTCATGCCGCAGGACAAGGTGGACGTGGTCAAGCGACTGCAGGGCGAGGGACGTTCGGTCGCCATGGTCGGCGACGGTGTCAACGACGCCGCCGCGCTCGCCCAGGCCGACCTGGGCCTGGCGATGGGCACCGGTACGGACGCGGCCATCGAGGCCGGCGACCTGACCCTCGTACGGGGCGACCTGCGGGCCGCGGCCGACGCCATCCGGCTCTCCCGCAAGACCCTCGGCACCATCCGCTCGAACCTCTTCTGGGCCTTCGCCTACAACGTGGCCGCCCTGCCGCTCGCCGCGGCCGGACTGCTCAACCCGATGATCGCCGGTGCCGCGATGGCCTTCTCCTCGGTCTTCGTGGTCGGCAACAGCCTGCGCCTCCGGGGCTTCCAGGCCGCCGACAGGTAACCGCCCGTCCACCACCGCCTGCTGTAACTGTCCGAAACAAGGAGGCCGCCGTGGCCGGTTACGTACAGCACAAGGAAGACATCATCAGACGCCTGCGCCGCATCGAGGGCCAGGTCCGGGGGGTGCAGCGGATGGTCGACGAGGACGTCTACTGCATCGACGTCCTGACCCAGGTCTCCGCCATCAACGCGGCGCTGCAGTCCTGCGCGGTGGCCCTCCTGGACGAGCACCTCAGCTGCTGCGTCACGGAGGCCATCGAGGCCGGCGGAGACCAGGCCAAGGTCAAGGTCGGCGAGGCGTCCAAGGCGATCGCCCGCCTGATCCGCACCTGACGAAAAGTCTTCGGGGCCGGGCCTTTCGGCCCGGCCCCGAAAGCCGATCAGAACCGGATCTGACGGACTCGCGTCGAAGACAACTGAACAGGGAATCAGCCGCCCTTGCGCGAAGGGCAGTCCGCGGTCAGCCGGACGCTCAGCCGAAGACACAGGCCGAGCACCTGACGGAGGAGCACCAGTTCCATCGAACCGGGCAGACCGGGGCCACAGACCTTCGCGCAGGGGCGGTTCGCCATAGAGGTCGTCATCCTGACATCGTACCCCTGGGGGGTATACCTGAGCAGGATCGGCGGCCCGTACGATGAGCCGCCCGTGAGCGGGGAGGGGATGCACGTGCGCCGGCTGGGAGAGCTGGAGGCCGAGATCATGGACCGGCTGTGGGCCTGGCAGCGGCCCGCGACGGTCCGCGAAATCGTCGACGACATCAACCGGGGACGCCCGGTCGCGTACACGACGGTGATGACCGTCGCCGACATACTCCACCGCAAGGGCTGGCTGCGCCGCGAGAAATCGGGGCGCGCCTGGCTGTACGAACCGGTCCGCAGCCGCGAGGAGTACACCGCCGGGCTCATGCAGGACGCGCTCGGCGACAGCCAGGACCGGCCGGCCGCGCTGCTGCGCTTCGTGGAGACCATCTCCGACGAGGACATGGCCGCCCTCGACGCGGCCCTGCGCACCGCCCGGCGCGCACCCGGCGGCGAGGACGGCGGAGCCGGCGGATACGGCGGATACGGCGTGGCGCGATGAACCACCACACCCTGCCCCCGCTCGGAATCATCCTCTGTACCGGCTTCCTGGTGCCCTGGCTGCTCGTCCGGGCCCGCTGGGCACAGCAGGTGCCACGGCTCGCGCTCACGGTGTGGGCGGCGAGCGGGGCGCTGTTCGCCGGCTCGGCCGCCCTCCTCTCCGCCCAGCTCGTCCTGCCGAGCCGGACCGGCCACCGGCTGAGCGACGCCCTCTTCGCGCTCCAACTCCCGCCCTACGAGGAGTGGTCGCACCTTTCGGAGCGGGAGTGGGCGGCCTTCGCCGTCGCCCTCGCCGTGCTCGCCGCACCCGTCGCCGGCTTCGCCCGCGCCCTGCTCAGGGCCCGGCGGAGCCGGCGTCGTCATGCCGCGACCCTGCGGCTCGTCGGGCGGTACGACGCGACGCTCGGCGCCACCGTCCTGGACCACGAGCGGCCGGCCGTCTACTGCCTGCCGGGCCGCTCGCGCCGGGTCGTGGTCTCCTCCGGGGCGCTCACCACCCTCACCGCCCCGCAACTGGACGCGGCGCTCGCGCACGAGCGGGCGCACATCTCCGGGCGGCACCATCTGCTCGTCGCGGCGACGGAGTCGTTCGCCGGCGTCTTCCCGCACCTCCCGCTCGCCCGGCACGGCGGCGCCGCGGTACCCCTGCTCCTCGAAATGGCCGCGGACGACCGGGCGTTGCGCCGCTGCTCGCGCGACGCGCTCGCCACCGCGCTCTACGCGCTCGCCTCCGGAAAGGCACCGCGCGAGGCGTTCGCGGCGGGCGGCCCCTCGGCGGCGCTCCGCATGCGGCGCATCCTCACTCCGCAGGCCGCCGGACATCCGGTGCTGCGCGGACTGCTCACGATCGCGGCGGCGGGCCTCGCGGCGGCTCCACTGATCATCGCCTGCTGCTCGTTCCCGAATTAATACTAAGAGAATTCGTAGATTTCATGTCGGTCACGCTCGTCTGAATTCCCGGCTATCGTGGGTATGTTGGCGTTCAGCTCGACACGTCGAAGGGTACGGACCAATGCAGCTGGCTGACGTGCGGGCGGCGGAAGCCGCGGACGCGACGACGATATCCAGGCTGCTGGCTGAAGCCATTCGGGGCAGCTATTCGGAAATACTCGGCGAAATCCCCACCCGACGTCTCGTCTCGACGCAATGCGCACTTCCCCGTATCCGCGCGGAAATTGAAATTCCCGGCGGCGCCCCCGGCTGGCTCGGCTGGCTGGTCGCCACCGGACCGGACGGCGCCGTGATCGGCGCGGTCGCGGGCGGCGTGCCCGTACCGGGAGAGGGCGAGCTGTACGCGCTCGCGGTGTGCCCGGACTCGCGGCGCGGCGGCGTCGGATCGGCGCTGCTCGAAGCGACGAGCAAGCGGATGCGGGCGTTCGGCGCGACCGAGCAGCGGGTGACGCTGCCGGCGGACCGCGATCCGTCACTCTCGTTCTACGAGCACGTGGGCTTCGCCCCGCTCGCCCCGCTCGCCCCGACGGCCGGGACGGCCGGGACAGCCACGTCGGCCCGAAGGGCCGGGACCCGGCTGAACCGCCCCCTCTGAACCTCCTCCCCTGAGCCGGCCCCTTCCGAGCGGCCCCTCCGAGCAGTCCCTTCCGAGCCGCGTCCCGCGACTCCGCCTCGTACATCTCTCCCCCGAACACCCGAGCGTGGCAGACACACGCCATCGCGTGTTCACGCCCCCGGATCCGCTGGAACCGGCCATCCGCCGCAGGTCAGGATGGAGCACAGCGGCGCGGACCCGGCGGCACGGGCTCCTCGCCCTCGGACGGCACGGACCGGCGAGCCCCTGGAGGAGCGATGCACACACCGAGCGGCACTTCCCTGCCCGTCGTGCCCGCAGCGCTCGCGCCGGTCCTGCCGTCCCGATACGAGCGGGCCCATCCGCGGGGGCCGCACCAGCCCCACCACCCCCATCGGCCGGAGTTCTCCGGCCCTCTCGAACTGCCCGCCCCCGGCGCCGGCATCCGGCTCACGTCCGACTCCCTTCCCGGACTCGAGACCGTCTCGCCCGGCGACGAGGACTCGGTCTGGCTGCACGACGCGCTCCTCGGCCCGCACAGCGCCGACATCGTCCGGTACCTCTCCCTCGCCCGGTCCACCGGCGGCCCCGTTCTCGATCTCGGCTCCGGCGCCGGACGGCTCGCCGTCCCCTTCGCCCGGCACGGCTTCGCCGTGGAGGCCGTGGACCGGGACGGCCCCGCCCTGGAACGCCTCGAGAACTGGGCCCGGCGAATCGGTCCGCAGGTCGCCGGGCTGATCGTGACCACCCGGGCCGACCTCACCGAGCTGCGGCTCGACGGCGACTACCGGCTCGCGCTGCTCGCGGGCGCGATGGTCTCCGCCGTGCCGCCGCAGGCGCGGCCCCGGCTGCTGCGCGAGATCGCCACGCACCTGGGGGCGGGCGGAGCGCTGGCGCTCGACTACACCTCGCACCTGGTGCCGGGACTGGTCGCCGAGCCGCAGCGGACCTGGGCGTTCCAGGTGCCGCGGTTCGACGGTCTCGACGAGTGGGTGGTCGCCCGGCAGGAGTTCGACCTGCGCTCGATGAGCGAGCGGATCACGTACCACACCGCGCGCACCGGCAAGCTCTCCACCGAGCGGGTCGTGCTCACCACCGACAAGTGGATCGTGGACGGCGAGCTGCTCGCGGCCGAGCTGCACTCCGCGGGCCTGCACATCGAGGGCCGCCGCCGGCACCGGATCGACGAGCGGACCGAGAGCGTGCTGCTCGTATGCCGGACGGAAGACTGAGACGGCCGGGACGGTCCACTGACGGCCGGGACGGCCAAGAGGTACGATGCCCACAAAAGTTTGGGCCGACCAGGCGGCGGGTGGCGGGCGGAGAAGATGGCAGTCGTGGAAGAGCTGACGGGCCGCGAGGCGGTGATCCAGCGCCTGCGTGACGTCGGCCTGCGGGTCACCGGTCCGCGCCTGGAGGTGCTCACGGTGCTCGCCGCCGGCGGCCATCTCGACGTCGAGGCGATCACCGCCACCGCCCGCGAGCGGCTCGGCACGCTCACCAGCCAGGCCGTCTACGAGATGCTGCGGCACTTCCAGGAGACCGGACTGGTCAGCAAGTTCGACCGGCCCGGCCTGCCGGCCGTCTTCGAGATCGCCGGCCCGCCCCACCAGCACGCCCTGTGCCTGCACTGCGGCCGCGTGGAGAACGTGACCGCGACCGCCCCCGCCCCGCCCGCCGGCAGTCTGCCGAAGTGGCGCGTGAGCGATGCCGAGGTGGTCTTCAAGGGCCTTTGCCCCGACTGCGACGAAGAGCCCTCCGCGCGCTGAATGAACGTGAACATCGTGCGACGCGTTCGAATTTGTGGCAGGGTCTAGCGGGGCGTTTCAACAGGATCCGCGCGATCCGAGGGGAGTCTGCTGCGCCGTGTCCAAAAACGCCGTCGGAGCGCGTACGGGAAGCGACCAGGCCCTCGCCCTCTACCAGGAACTCCGCAGCTCCCCGGGCGAGCCCTTCCACAAGGTCGCCGAGCGGATCGAGCTGACCGGCGCCGAACGGGACCGCTGCCGCGAGGAGTTGCTCGCCCTCGGCCTCGTCGAGCCGACCGCAGGGGGCGCGGACGTCGTCGACGCCGCGGCTTCCGTCGTCGCCCCGGACGTCGCCCTCCTCCGTCTCCTCCAGCACGAACGCGACCGTCTGGAGAGCCGGCTGGCCGAGACCAGCCGGGCCCACACCGCGCTCGAAACCCTCGCCGGACCGTTCCTGCGGGGCGGCCTGGAGCCCGGCTCCGAGGTCGAGGTCGAGATCGTCGACGACCCGGCCCGCATCCGGCGCGAGCTGTCCGACCTGACGCACTCCGTGCGCGGCTCGTTCCAGTCGATGCTGACCGGATCCGTGCGCCGCGAGGAGACGGTCCTCGAACTCGACCGGGACCGCGAACGCATCGAACGCGGGGTCTCCGTCCAGGCCATGTACAGCCACCGGGTCGGCCAGGTGCCCGAGATGGTGCAGCACCTGGCCGAGCGGAGCGCGCTCGGCGTGGAGATCCGGCTCTCCCCCGTCGTCCCGATGAACATGGTCCTCGCCGACGAGAACTTCGCGCTGCTCCCGACCGATCCGCGCGACCCGGACTCCGCCACGATCCTGGCCCGCGGCCCGGGCCTGGTGCGCTCCTACCGGGCCCTGTACGAGTACTGCTGGTACGCGGCCACCCCGTACGGCCACGAGGAGCCGGCCGAGAACGGCGGCGACGGCCTCACCGAGCAGCAGCGGGCCGCGCTGCGCATGCTGGCCTCGGGCGTGAAGGACGAGCAGGTGGCCCGCAACCTCGGTGTCTCCCTGCGCACGGTCAGCCGGCTGATCTCCGAGGTCATGCACGAACTGGACGCCGCCAGCCGCTTCGAGGCGGGCGTGAAGGCGGCCCGGCTCGGGCTGCTCGACGGCGAGTCGTACGAGCAGGCGACCTAGGACGCGAACCGACTCCTCGCGCCGGGAACTTGTGCGGGGAGCCCGTACGTGGAACACGTGGATCACGCACGGCGAGCAGGCGCGGGGAGCGGGTCGAGTGCGAGGAGAAGGGGGAGCCTGACCATGAGCACGGCGGGCGGTGCGACGGGGGACGGCCGGATCCATGGTCAGCTGGTGGCCCTCTACCAGGAACTGCGCAAGAGAGGCGTCTCGAACTTTCCCGAGGTGGCCGCCGAGTTAGGTCTCGCGCCGGAGGAACAGGAGCGATGTCGGGCCGAGCTGATCACCCTCGGTCTCATCGTGCCCACCACCAGCACCCATGCCTCGAGCGCCGATCTGAGCAGGGCCGGATGGCGGCCGGAGGCGGACGCGGTCGCCTCCGTCGACCCCGAGATCGCGCTGCTGCGGATCCTGGACCGCGAGCGGGCCCTGCTGCGCGAGTACCTGGCCGAGGCGGACCAGGCGTACAGCACCCTGGAGACGCTGGCCGGCACCTTCCTGCGGCCCGGTTCGCTCACGAGCTCCCAGATCGCGGTGGAGGCGATCACCGACTACCGGCGCATCCAGCAGGCCCTGGAGGACATCGTCGACGTCACCCAGGAGACCTCCTGCTCGATGTACCCGACCGGACCGGCCAAGCAGGTGCCGGAGCGGATCTTCGAGCGCGACCGCCGGAAGCTGGACCAGGGCGTGCGGATCCGCGCCATCTACCGCAACCGGGACGCCGTCCGGCCGGAGGCGGCGGAGGTCCTGAACCGTCGCGCCGAACTGGGCGTGGAGGTCCGCATCGCCCCCGAACTCCCCATGACGATGGTCATCGTCGACGAGCAGTACGCCCTGGTCCCGCTGCGCCCGGAGGCGCCGGCGGAGGGCGCCATCCTGGCCAGCGGCCCGCTCCTGGTGCGGTCGTTCCTGAGTCTGTACGAGCACTGCTGGCACACGGCCTCGCCCTTCGGGGACGACATCGCGCCCGAACGCGGCGGCGACGGCCTCTCGGAGCAGCAGCGGGCCGCGCTGCAGATGCTCGCGGGCGGCATGAAGGACGAGAAGATCGCCCGGAACCTGGGGGTCTCGCTGCGCACGGTGAGCCGGATGCTCTCGGAGCTGATGCAGGAATTGGGCGCGACGAGCCGGTTCGAGGCGGGAGTGCGCGCGGTTCGCCTGGGATGGATCGACTGAGCGGCGCCGGGCGCCCGCTCCGCGCAATCACAAAGCAGAAGTCTCGGCAAGAGAAAGTCCCCGTAATCGTGGCAGCGATTACGGGGACTTTCTTCTTGGACCGAATGCGCCGAACAGAAGGTCAGTTGGTGGTCGGCGAGGCCGTCGGGGCCGGGCCCGGCCAGTCGACGGCCGTACCCGCGTGCTGCTCCAGCTGCGCGGGCTCCTTGTCCGGAGCGGCGGCCACGGCCGCGCCACCCGCGACGGCCAGACAGGCCACGAGCGCGAGGGCGAGCTGGCGCACCGCCCGGCGAATTCCGGAGTTCTGTTCAGCGGACATGATTCCTCCAGGAGTCGGAATATCGATTCCGTCTTCTTTCGGGGGCCCGTGCCGCCGGGCTGTTCCCTGAAGACATCTCTATTCTGTCCGGGCCCCCGGAGCGAATCCATAGATTGCCGATGCGTGGACCTGCCATGGCGTGTGTGCGTCAATCCGCCGCCAGTGGAACGGAATTGTCCGATCCAGGCCGTCTCTAACCTTTGGTCGAACCAAAAGAGGTGCTAGACTCGTGCTACGGCCTTCTCGTTCCTCCAGGAGAGAGAGGCCGCCGGGGCAGGGGCGTGCCGCCGCCCTTGCCCCACCCGTGCCAGCGCGTCCTCGTACACGTCGATCGTCCGCGTGGCGGAAGCCCGCCAGCTCATCCCCCGCGCGTGCCGCACCGCCGCCTCCCCCATCGAGACCCGCGCCTCCGGGTGCCGGGCCAGCCACAGCAGCCGGCGGGCGTACTCCACCGGATCGTGGCCCTGCACGAGAAGGCCCGTCACCCCGTCCCACACCGCCGTCGGCAGCCCGCCGACCGCCGCCGCGAGCACGGGCGTTCCGCACGCCTGCGCCTCCACCGCCACCAGGCCGAACGACTCCGAGCGCGACGGCACGACGAGCACGTCCGCCGCCCGGTACCAGTCGGCGAGCCGCTCCTGCGGCACCGGCGGGCACGGCCTCAGCACGTCCGTCACGGCGAGGTCCGACGCCAGCTGCCAGGCGGTGCCCTCCCGGGTCGCGCCCGAGTGCCCGCCGATCACCGGAACGAGGAGACGTGGGCGCAGGTCCGGTGCCATCCGCAGCAGTTCGGCGACCGCCCGGACGAGCACGTCCGGGCCCTTCAGGGGCTGGATCCGCCCCGCGTACAACGGGATGAAGGCGTCCGCCGGCAGCCCGAGCCTGGCCCGCGCCGCCGCCCGTCCCTCGCCCGGTGAGAAGGTGCGCAGGGACACCCCGGGCCGTACGACCTCGGTGCGCGCCGGCTCCGCCCCGTACAGCGTGCGCAGCGCCTCCGCCTCGTCGGTGGTGTTGGCGATGAGCCGGTCGGCGTCGGCGGCGATCTGGTGCTCGCCGCGGATCCGCAGCTCGGGCTCGGGGGTGTCGCCGGCGGCGAGGTGGGCGTTCTTCACCAGGGCGAGGGTGTGCGCGGTGTGCACGAGCGGTATGCCCCAGCCGAAGGAGGCGATCCGGCCGGCCTGCCCGGACAGCCAGTAGTGCGAGTGGACCACGTCGTAGCGCCGGTCCTCCTTCAGCAGGGCCAGCGAGAACGGCAGGACCAGGTCGGGCATGGCCTCCTTGGGCAGCGCCCGGCGCGGGCCCGCGTGCAGGTGCCGCACCCGGACGCCGGGCTCCAGGTCGACGAGGCCGGGCCGGCCCTCGCCGCGGCAGCGGGTGAACAGGTCGACCTCGACGCCCTGTTCGGCGAGGGCGCGGGAGAGCTCGACCATGTAGACGTTCATCCCGCCGGCGTCCCCGGTTCCGGGCTGGTGGAGCGGGGAGGTGTGGACGCTGAGCATGGCGACGCGCAGGGACACGTGGGACTCCTGTGGGGTGGGCCACGTGTCCCTGCGCGTGGCGCGCGGTCACGCGGCAGGGGGGGTGCCGGGCTGCGTGGAGCGGTTTCGCGGTTGGGGATCTCGAAGGACGCGTACCCGAAGTACGCGACTTCTTAGGGGCTTAGAAGTAGGGGGCTTCGTGAGCGGCGGTTCAGAAGCCGAAGACCGGACCGGACGGCGGTGCGAGCCGGGTGCCCGGCAGCGGAGCGATCAGCGCCGACCAGTCGACCGCACGGCCCGGCTCCACCTGGAGCGCCGACGCGAGCCGGTCCGCGCCCTCCGGCATCACCGGCCGCGCCCACGCCGACAGGGCGGAGGCGACCGCCAACTGGGCCGCGAGCGCCGGAAGGTGCCGGCAGGAGGTGGTGGGCCGGCAGCGCTCGTGGGCGTTGACGTAGCCGAAGTCGGCGGCCGAGCGGACCATCTCGTCGAGCACGGCGACCGCGCGGCGCGGGTCGAAGGCGTCGGGGCCGTACGCCTCGCGCAGGTCGTCCACGCCCCGGTGCAGCCGGCGCTCCAGGACCGCCCAGCCGGTGCCGCCGGGCATCGCCTGCGGCGCCAGCCCGTCGCACTCCTCGCGGACGGCCGAGAAGAGGCGGCCGAGCCAGGCGTTCCAGTTCTCGTCGAGCTCCAGGCGCGCGGCGGCGAGCCGGTCGCGCTGGTGGACGGTCCTGCGACCGGTCGGCCGGGTCTGCAGCACATGCCTGCGCAGGGTGTCGGAGCCGTACTCCGTCAGCAGGTCGAGCGCCCACACGTTGCCCTCGCGGACGCCCTCCTCCACCACGTACGACTCGTTGACGTTGAACTCCTGCGGCAGCTTGATGTCCTGCGCGAGCAGCAGCACCGGCAGCAGCACGGCATGGCAGAAGGCGTGCCCGAAGCCGCAGAAGTGGATCGTGCGGCGGGGCAGCGGGCCCTTGGTGTCGTAACCGAACAGGTGCATCGCCGCCGCCTCGAAGCAGGCGTCGATCCGGTGGTCGGGGAAGCCCTCGACCGGCACCTCCAGACCCCAGTTGGCCGGGTGGCCGACCGCGATGTCCGGCAGCCCGTCCTCCACCAGCGACTCGCACAGCGCGGCGAGCCGCGGCGGCAGTTCCACCATCGCCCAGTAGTCGGACAACTGGTCGCGGAACGGCTCCAGGGGCACGTAGAGCCGGCGGCAGCGCTTGGCGACGGCCGGGGTGTCGCACAGCGAGCAGCGCGGCGAGATCAGGTCGCCGCCGTCGTTCGGGCGGGCGCACTCGTGGCACATGCCGCCGTCGCTCTGCGCGCCGCAGTGCGGGCAGGTGCCGGTGACGTGCGCCCCGTACAGCCAGCGCTCGCACGGCTCGCAGTACGGCAGCAGGCGGGTGCGCGGGGCGATGACGCCCTGCGCGTACAGGCGGCTGAACAGCTCCTGCACCCAGCGCCCGTACCCACGGTCCTTGCGCGGCTTGACGATGTGGTCGAACTCCACGCCCGAACGCAGCCAGTCCGCGGTGATCGCCGCGCGGTAGCCCTCGGCGACCTCCTCCGGCTTGCGGCCCAGGCGCCGCGCTCTGACCTCGACGGAGCTGGCGTGGTCGGCGGTTCCGGTGGTGAAGCGGACGGGCTCGCCCTCGGCGCGCAGGAAGCGGGTCAGGACGTCGGCGGCGACGTACGGGCCCGCCAGGTGGCCGATGTGCAGTTCGCCGTGGGTGGCCGGAGGGGTCGCGGTGATCCAGACGGGCGTGTTCATGGGACCTCCTTGACGCTGTCGTGCGGTGCGCTCAGCGGAACGGGTCAGCGGGGCTCGAAGTGGAAGGAACGGATGAAGCAGTCGCGCGGCTGCTCGACGGCGTACACGATGCACTCGAAGAGCGCCTGGGTCGTCAGCTTCTCGTCGGGGGCCACGCCGTCCGGGTTCGCGCCGTCCCACTCCGCGAACCGCGGGTCGGAGGTGGAGAAGTCCGGCGGGTAGAGCGAGAACACCCGGACGCCGGACGGCCGGAGCCGGCGGGACAGGATGTCGGCGAAGCCGGCCTGGGCGGACTTCGCCGTCCAGAACGCCTCGTGCGCGGCGCCGGCGGTGGCCGCGGACGCGCCCTCCGCGTCGCGGACCGCGACCATGTTGACGATGTCGGGCCGGAGGGACTGGCGCAGGAGCGGCAGGAAGTGCTTCACCATCAGGACCGTGCCGCCGGCCGTCGACTCGATCGTCTCCACGATCTGGTCGTCGCTCGCCGCCTCCAGGTCCATCCCGTCCAGCCACCGGGCCCCGTTGTTCACCAGCAGGTCCACCCGGTCCGTCCGCTCGCCCACCCGGGCCGCGAACTCCCGGATCTCGGCGGGCCTGCTCAGGTCGCAGCCGAACGCGTGGATACGGTCCCGGGCCGAGCCCATGACCTCCGAGCGGGTCCGCTCCGCGGCCTCGACGGTGCGCGCCGAGACATAGACCTCCGCCCCGAGGTGCGCGAATCCGACGGCGAGCGCGCGGCCGAAATAGCGTGATGCCCCGGTCACGACGACACGCAGATTCTCGAATTTCATGTGTGTCTGCTCTCCCCACGGATGCGGATGCCGGTTGGCGGTCGTCATTCAGCGTGGCAGAGGAGAGACGGCGATTACCTGGCCGGAGGGGTGCGCGTTCACGCCGTTGCGTGGATACGCCACGGGAGTCGGACGCGGTCGAGGACGCGGGCGCGCTTGTCGTGGACGCGGACGAGGTCCGGGGCCGCGGACGTGGTGACGGGCCCGCCCGGCGTCTCGATGGTGGTGACCGGCCCCGGCACGACGGTCCCCTCGATCGCCCCGGCCGCGGCGAGCGCGGCGGCGCCGGTGAGCGCGAGCCGCGGATGCCACCCGCCGACGGTGAGCGCGCGAACGGCGAGCGTGCCGCACGGCGTCGACGTGAACGTCGCGATCTTCGGGAGGGGCGAGTGGGGCGCGTGTCCGAGGGTACGGGCGACGCGGGCGCGGAGGTCGAGGAGGCGTTCTTCGAGGTACGGGTCGTCCGGAGGAAGGTGCCGTACGTCCACGAAGACGTACGGGTTGCCGTAGCGGACGACGGAGACGGGGACGCCGTCGACGAGGTCGAGCGGGCGACCGGTCGGGAGCGTCCCGGGGGCGGTGGGCGCGCGCAGGAAGTCGAGGCTGTACGAGTCCCCGTGCGGGGTGCACCGGATCACGTCCCCGGTGGTGACCGCGCGCACGGTCACGGGCCGGTGGTGACGGCCGTCGGCGACGACGCAGGCCAGGAGCGAATGCCCGCACCCGGTCCGGAAGTCGAACCGCCCGTCGGGCAGCGCCTGCACGAACCGGTAGTCGAGATCGGCGCCGTGCGGGCCGGAATGCGCCGAAGGCCCGTACACCGCGATCTTGTTGAGGGCGGCGTACGGGGTGCGCGTCGCGAGGGCGTGACGCAACTGCGCCAACTCGTCCGAGAGCGCGAGGGCGCCCGGGGGAAGCTGGTCGAGCCGGAGGACGAGGGTGGGCCCGGGGGCGTCGAGAGCCCGGACGACGGTGGCGGTCACGTACCCGTCCCGCGACGCCCCCGGTGCCTGCCCTCCCATGCCGCGCGTCCCGGACGGCCCGGCCCCGTCGGGCGGACCCGCTGGTCCGGGACGCGACGCCCCCGGTGGTTCAGGCCGCACAGCCCACCGGTATCCGCATGCCCTGCACCACGTCCGTCCACAGCTCGTGCACCGCCAGCCCCCAGAGCGTCAGCGCCGCGTACTGGTTCGGCCTCTCCAGATGCCGCGCGAGCAGCTTCTGCACCCGGTCGGCCCGCACCTTCCCGCCCAGCACGAGCCGCGCCGGCGACAGCAGCTCCCGCACCGTGTCGAGGAGCGGCCCACCGGGCGAGATCATCGCCGCGATCGGCAGCGTGAAGGGCTGCTTGGGCCGGTTCAGGACCGCCGCCGGCAGCAGCTCCGCGCCCGCCTCGTACAGCGCCCGCTTCCCGTGCCGCGCCGCCACCGGCAGCTCGCGGGCGTGCGTGACCACCGACGGCTGGCAGAAGGGGAGCCGCGCCTCGACGGCCCAGGCCATGGAGAGGTGGTCGACGCGCCGCAGGTGGTACGCGGGCAGCCGCCAGCGCGTCTCGAAGGCGGTCATCGCGTCCGTGCGGTCCGTCCCGGCCGCCTCCGCCGAGCGCAGCTCCTGCTCGATGCGGTCGGCGGCCGAGCCCTCGTCGGCGATGAACGCCGCGTACGAGGAGGTGTAGAGGTGCTCGCGGAGCAGCCGCGGCGCCGCCGACAGCGCGTCCGCGTAGGCGGAGGCCCAGTCGATCCCGGCCGGCGCCGTGAGCGCCGCCCGCATCCGGTCGTACCCGCCGAAGAGCTCGTCCGCCCCGTCGCCCGCGAGCGCGACGGTGAAACCGTTCTCCCGGACGGCCCGGAAGAGCGCGTACGTCGACAGCGCGATCGGGTCGGCGTTCGGCTGCCCCAGGTGCCGCACGGTCCGGGTCAGCAGCGACGGGATCTCGTCCGGGTCGACGATTACCTCGTGGTGCACGGTCCGCGCCCGGCGCGCCACCGCACGGGCGTACGCCGACTCGGAGTCGGGCCACTTGCCCCGGTAGGTGAGGTGGAAGGTGTGCAGCGGCGGCGCGTCCGTCTCGCGCCCGTGCTCGGCGGCGAGCGCCGTGACGAGCCCGGAGTCGAGCCCGCCGCTGGTGATCGCGCACACCGGCGCGTCCGCGGTGGCGAGCCGCCGCACCTCGTGCCGCAGCACGTCCTGCGTGTCCCCGACGGGCCGCGCGGCGGCGGACGCGTGCGGGGCGCGGCGCCGTACGACGGGCGCGCAGCCGGGCCGTACGAGCGCCGTCGCACCCGGCGGCAGGACGCTGATGCCGTCGAGCGCGGTGTGCGCCGAGTAGCTCGTACGGGTCGCGAGGACGGTGTCGAGCGCGTCCTCGCGCGGTGAGATCCGCACTCCCTCGAACGCGAGCAGCGCCGGGATCTCGGAGGCGAAGCGGGTCGAGCCGTCGTACGGGTCGTGGTGGACGTGGATGGGCTTCATGCCCATGTCGTCCACGGCGAGGACGAGTTGGGCGCCGCCACCGGTCCCGCCGGGGCGCAGGTCGAGGACCGCGACGGCGAACATGCCGTCGAGGTGTTCGGCGAAGGCCGGCCCGTACTCCGCGTACAGCGCCGGCAGCAGCGTCCCGTCGCACCGGTCGGGGAAGCGGTGGCCGCGCGCGGCGAGGCGGCGGCGCAGCTCGTCGTGGTTGTAGATCTCGCCGTTGAGCACGGCGAGGATGCCGGGGAGGTGGGCCAGCCGGTACGGCTGCGTGCCGCCGCACGGGTCGGTGACGGCCAGCCGGTCGCAGCCGAGCGACCAGCCGGGGCCGCTGAGCACCTGGTGCTCGTCGGGGCCGCCGTGCCGCTGACGGGCCGAGACCGCGGCGAGTTCGGCCGGGTCGGGTCGGTCCGCTCCTGCGGCGAACGAGCCGAGGATCCTGCACATGAAGGTCGCCTCCGGATCTCATCCAGCAGTCGCCGGCAGTCCCAGTCCCACTAGTCGCTGCCACTGCCCGCTGTCCACATGTCGCACCCAATGATTTGAATCTACCAACTTTTTGACTGGCGCGTAAGTGCCATGTCCGGTTCACGCCACGACTTGGCCTTGCGACGCCCCGGCCACGCCAAGAGGCTGGCCTCATGGAGGACTTGGAGATCGACCCGACCGTCCGCAGTGCGCCGGAATCACTGCTGGTGGTGGCGGCGCACCCGGACGACATCGAGTTCTGCGTCAGCGGCACCGTCATGCAGTGGATCGAGCGCGGCACCCAGGTCACGTACTGCATCGTCACGGACGGCGACGCCGGCGGTTACGACCCGATGCTCCCCCGTCAGGCCATGGCGGACCTGCGCCGCGCCGAGCAGATGCACTCGGCGAAGCTCAGCGGCGTCGTCGACGTCGTCTTCCTCGGCTACCCCGACAGCTTCGTCGAGGCGAGCGTCGGACTGCGCCGCGACCTGTGCCGGGTCATCCGCCAGGTCCGCCCGCAGCGCATGATCATCCCGTCCCCCGAGATCAACTGGGCGCGCGTCGCCGACCTCCACCCCGACCACCGCGCGGTCGGCGACGCCTGTCTCCGCGCGATATACCCCGAGGCCCGCAACCCCTTCGCGCACCCCGAACTCCTGAAGCAGGAGGGCCTGGAGCCCTGGATCGTCCACGAGCTGTGGCTGATGACGGGCCCGACCCCGAACCAGTACGTCGACGTCACCCCCGTCTTCGACCGCAAGGTCGACGCCCTGCGCATCCACACCTCCCAGACCGCCCACTTCGACGACCTGGCCGGCCTGCTCCGGGACTGGCTGAGCGAACACGCGAGGGCGGGCGGACTGCCGGCGGGGCGGATGGCGGAGGCGTTCCAGATCGTGCACATCGACTGATCGGTGCGGCAGCGTCCCCCCTACGGGCGATACCCGGCGGCCGAGTTTTGAAGTAATTTCAAAGTCATGGCATCCGACAACGCGGCCGTGAACTTCTCCGAGCTGGTCAACAAGAACAAGCAGACGCTTGCCCGGCTCAGGGAATCGCCGCGGCTCCTTCTCCACCGCAGAGACGGCGAGGACCTGGTCCTCACCACCGCCGCGCGGGCCGAGCAGGACCAGACCGTCGTTTCGGCCGCGACCCGGATGCTGGCCGCGATGGCCCGCCGGGAACCCGGCAGCACGGAACTACTCCTCGACATACTGCCGGACGCGTTCCCCTGGGTCCGCTTCCTGCCCGAGTCCGACGTCCACGCCTTCGCCGTCGAACTGGTCGACACCATGCGCGCCGCCGACTCCGTAGGCAACACCGCGGCTGTCGCCCAGCTCCTCATCGCCTGGCAGCACACCGCCGAGATCCACTCCGACCCCGAGCTGCTCGCCGCGCTGACCGCAGACCACGGCACGGACTACGGCCCGGTACCGGACCCTCGGACGGTCGCGTGAGCGCCGGCCGTGGCGACCGCGCCGCACCACCGGCACCCGACGGGCACTGGGAGGTCCGCTTCGCGGACGCGGCCTCGGCCAAGGGCTGAAAGAGCCTCGCCCAGCAGGCACGCGAGAACACCTACCGCGCCTGGGTCACCCTGCGCACGAACCCCAGGCCCGCCATCGAGGCACCCCGGCACCACCGCCTCAAAGGCAGCCTGGCGCACGGCACCCACCGAGGTCAGACCTGCGAGCAGTGGCAGATCGAGGTGACCGGCGGCGGACGGGTCTGGTACCTCCTGGACACCGCCCACGACACCTGCTGGATTCACGTTCGCGGGCACCGGCCATCCTCGCGCAACAGACCACCGCTAGGACGGCGCGACGACGCGGAGGCCCCGCTTTGGCTCGGCCGGCCGAACTGATCTGATCGGCCGAGCAGCGAATCGGTTCGCCCGCCCCTGGAGAGTGAAACCCGGAGGTCGGACCTACGGTGGCGAGAGGGCGGGCGGCAGCCTGGGCGGCGCGAGGGCGGGCGAAGGGCCCGCCCCGCAGCACCCGAGACCTCATCCGTGAAGGAGCCCCCACCGTGAAGGCGTTCACCCGTCTCGTCGCCGTCGCCGCCTGTACGGCCGCCGCCGCGCTCGCCGTCGTACCCACGGCGCAGGCCGCGCCCGGCGCCGCGCCCGCCGCGAAGGCCGCCGCCGGCTGCCGCTACTACTACACGAGCTACTTCACCGGCCCCAACGGCGAGAAGACCGGCAGCGGCGAGTACGCCGAGGGCGACCACGACCCCGAGGGCCGCGTCTGCCGCAACGGCTGGTGGGTGAGCCCGTACGAGCTGGACGACGACCTCACGGTCTGACCTCCTGGCCTTTGACGAGCGGGCCCGGGTCTCGACGGGCCCGCCCGGCGTTGCCCGTTCGGCCAGGCCGGTCTGCCCTCGGGTTCCTGGCCGCCCTGATCGTGCACCGCGTATGCAGGAACGGTTGCCATCCCTGCGTACGAAAGGTGCCTCTTCGTGCACGCCCGAGACAACGCCACCACCGCGCGGCCGGCGGCCGGCACGTGGTCCTCATGGTGCACACCTATCTGGACGACGAC
>NZ_JBSGIW010000043.1:0-61514 GCF_053605265.1 Streptomyces sp. NPDC003943
GGCCAGCTCCCGGGCGGGTCGCAAGATCGGACGGGACCTCCGTCGTTTCCCGCTAGGCATGTCGAGCGGCTCGGCATGCCTGGCGGCTCGACGCGCCTCCCGCTCAGAGCGCCTTCGCGAAGCAGCGGCTGTTCGGGTATTCGCGGTAGTAGCCGAACTTCGTGCACGGCTCGTAGCCGCTCGACGTGTAGAGGGCGATGGCCTCCGGCTGGGCCGTGCCCGTCTCCAGGACCATGCGGGTGCGGCCGGCAGCGCGGGCGTCGGCTTCCAGGAGGGCGAGGATGCGGCGGGCCAGGCCCAGGCCGCGGGCCTCGGGGACCACGTACATGCGCTTCAGCTCGGCGTCGCCGTCCGCGTAGCCCTCGTCGTTGGCGTCCTGGGTGCGCCAGCCGCCGGTGGCGACGGGGCGGCCCTGGGGGTCGTACGCGAGCAGGTAGAGGCCCTCCGGCGGCGCGAACATCGAGGCGATGAGCGGGGTGAGGTCGCCTTCGCCCTCGCCGTCGTCGTCCGCGTAGCGCTCGGCGTACTCCAGCTGGACGGCGTCGTTGAGCTTGATCGCGTCGGGGTGGTCGAAGGGCGTCGGGCGTATGTTCATGCGTTCCACTGTACGTCTATGCGGGGCTGGCGGCAGGGCGTCGGCCGGGGTGTCGGTATTCTCCCGGGATGCTCACCATCACCAGCGTGAATGTCAATGGTCTCCGAGCCGCCGCCAAGAAGGGCTTCGTCGAGTGGCTGGCCGCGACCTCCGCCGATGTGGTCTGCCTCCAGGAGGTGCGGGCCGAGGAGGCGCAGCTGCCGGCCGAGGTGCGCGCGCCCGAGGGCTGGTTCACCGCCCACGCGCCCGCCGCCGCCAAGGGCCGCGCCGGGGTCTCGCTCTACATGCGGCGCGAGCCGGACGCCGTGCGCGTCGGCTTCGGCTCGGCCGAGTTCGACGGCAGCGGCCGGTACATCGAGGCCGACCTGCCGGGCGTCACCGTCGCCAGCCTCTATCTTCCCTCCGGTGAGGTGGGCACCGAGCGGCAGGACGAGAAGATCCGCTTCATGGACGAGTTCCTGCCCTACCTCAAGGGGCTGAAGGAGCGCGCCGCCGCCGACGGCCGCGAGGTCGTCGTCTGCGGCGACTGGAACATCGCCCACCGCGAGGCCGACCTCAAGAACTGGAAGGCCAACCAGAAGAACGCCGGCTTCCTGCCCGAGGAGCGGGAGTGGCTGGGCCGCGTCCTCGACGAGACCGACGCCGGTTACGTGGACGTCGTCCGCGTCCTCCACCCCGAGCAGGACGGCCCGTACTCCTGGTGGTCCTACCGCGGCCGGGCCTTCGACAACGACAGCGGCTGGCGCATCGACTACCAGGTCGCCACGCCCGGACTCGCCGCGAAGGCGGTCAAGGCCTACGTCGAGCGGGCCGCGACGCACGCCGAGCGGTGGAGCGATCACGCGCCCGTGACCGCGGTGTACGGCATGTGAGACCGCCGTTCCGGCGCATGCAGCGGACCCACTCGCGCCGGGCGTCGGCGTACGCGGCGACCTCGCCCTGTTCGCCGCCTCTGGCCGCTGCTCCGGCCGCGGTTCCGCTTGCCGGCCTGCGACGGCTTACGAGGGCTTACGGCGTCTTACGAGGGCTCGCGCAGTCGCCGGTCGAGGGCCAGCGACAGCTCCGCCTCCACCACGCTCTTGGCGAGCGGACGCAGCCGCTGCGCGTCCCCGGCGTCGGTGTACTTGCCGAGGATCTCGGTGAACAGCTCCGCCAGCGCCTCCGCGTGCTCGCGCACCCTGCCGCCCGCCTCCAGGACGGCGGCCAGCGGCACGCCCTCGCGGACCAGGGCGGCGGAGACGTCGAGGAGCCGGCGGCTGATGTGGATGATGTCCTCGCCGTCGGTGGCGAGATAGCCGAGGTCGAGGGCGGCGGTGAAGTTCTCCGGGGTGACCTCGCCGGCGAAGTGGTCGGCGAGCTCCTCCGGGGTGAGGCGGACGGGCTCCTCCTCGGTCGGCGGGCCGAGTTCGAGGACCTCGCGGACGTTGCGGCCGGACTCGAAGGCGGCGGTGAGGTCGGCGATGCCGTTGAGGGTGTGGCCGCGTTCGAGCAGGCCGGCGATGGTGCGCAGGCGGGCCAGGTGGCGGTCGTCGTACCAGGCGATCCGGCCCTCGCGGCGGGGCGGCGGGATCAGTCCGCGCTCACGGTAGAAGCGGAGGGTGCGTACGGTGATGCCGGCCGCGGCGGCCAGGTCGGCCATGCGGTACTCGCGCGGGGCCTGGGCGTCCGCGTCGGAGGCACCCGAGGCATCGGCGGCACCGGGGGCCCCGGAGGCGTCGGCCCGTATCGTGTCCTGACCCGGTTCCCGATCCGGTTCCTGGCCCGGTTCCCGGCGCGGCTGTTCGCCCGGCTGCCGGTCCGGTTCCGGTGCCGAGGCCCGTACCTCTGCTTCTCCTGATCGTTTCGCCACGTCCGCCAGCCTATGTTGTACCGCCGGTAACTTTCCCTCGCCGTACCCCTACCGCTCGGTATGCCGCTGCTCTACAGTCCCGACTGTGCCAGTGATTGCTGGCGGAATCTTGGCCGGGCGCACGGGAGGCGGCATGGCGAAGCACGAGCACGTACGGGTGGCGGTGATCGGATCGGGATTCGGCGGCCTCGGCGCCGCCGTCCGGCTGCGCCGTGAGGGAATCACCGACTTCGTCGTCCTGGAACGGGCCGACTCCGTGGGCGGCACCTGGCGCGACAACAGCTACCCCGGCTGCGCCTGTGACGTCCCCTCCCACCTCTACTCCTTCTCCTTCGCGCCCAACCCCGACTGGCCGCGCACCTTCTCCGGGCAGCGCCACATCCGCGCGTACCTGGAGCATGTCACCGACACCTTCGGGATCCGGCCGCACCTGCGCCTGAACCACGAGGTCACGAAGATGACCTGGGACGAGGACGAGCTGCGCTGGGACATCGAGACCAGCCGCGGCGGCTTCTCCGCCGACGTCGTCGTCTCCGCCACCGGCCCGCTCTCGGACCCGAAGATCCCCGACATCCCGGGGCTGGCCGACTTCACCGGCAAGGTCTTCCACTCCGCCCGGTGGGACCACGACTACGACCTCACCGGCAAGCGGGTGGCCATGGTCGGCACCGGCGCCTCCGCCATCCAGATCGTCCCGTCCATCCAGCCGAAGGTCGGGAAGCTCACCCTCTTCCAGCGCACGCCCCCGTGGGTCATGCCCCGCGTGGACCGCGCCATCAGCGGCCCCGAGCGCTGGCTGCACCGGCAGCTGCCGTTCACCGCGACCGCCCGCCGCGGCATCCTCTGGGGCATCCGCGAGCTCCAGGTCAGCGCCTTCACCAAGCGGCCCAACGAGCTGGGCCTGGTCGAGCGGCTCGCCAAGGCCAACATCGCCCGGTCCATCAAGGACCCGGCGCTGCGGGCCAAGCTGACGCCCTCGTACCGCCTCGGCTGCAAGCGGATCCTGCTCTCCAACGCGTACTACCCGGCGCTCGCCCAGCCCAACGTCGACGTCGTCGCCTCCGGCCTCAAGGAGGTCCGCGGGAACGTCGTGGTCGGCGCCGACGGGACCGAGACCGAGGTCGACGCGATCATCTTCGGCACCGGCTTCCACGTCACCGACATGCCGATCGCCCCGCGCGTCGTCGGCGCCGAGGGCCGCTCGCTCGCCGACCGGTGGAAGAACGGCATGGAGGCGCTGCGCGGCGCCACCGCCGCCGGCTTCCCCAACTTCATGACGGTCATCGGCCCCAACACCGGCCTCGGGAACTCCTCGATGATCCTGATGATCGAGTCCCAGCTGAACTACATGGCCGACTATCTCCGTCAACTTGACGTCCTGGGAGGCCGGTCCGCCCTCGCCGTCCGCCCCTCCGCCGTCAACGCCTGGAACCGCCGGGTGCAGAAGCGGATGGAGACGACGGTGTGGAAGGCGGGCGGCTGCGACAGCTGGTACCTCGACGCCAACGGCCGCAACACCACGCTGTGGCCGGGCACGACGTACGAGTTCCGGCGCGAGACGCGGACCGTCGACCTGTCCGAGTACGAGGTGCTCCGCGCGCCCGTGAAGCCGTCGACGAGCCGTCGTGCCGCCGCCGCCCGCAAGAAGGAGGCCGCCCGGTGAACGCTCTGACGGCGACCTCCGCCGACGGGTCCCGCATCCACGTCGAGGTGCACGGGCGGGCCGGTGCCCCGGCCGTCGTCCTCGCCCACGGCTGGACCTGCTCCACCCGTTTCTGGGACGCGCAGATACGGGACCTGGCGGCCGACCACCGGGTCATCGCCTACGACCAGCGCGGCCACGGCGGCTCCCCGGCCGCCGACACCCTCGGGCACACCGGCGGCAAGGGCTATTCCACCGAGGCGCTCGCCGACGACCTGGAGGCCGTGCTCGCGGCCACCCTCGGCCCCGGCGAGCGGGCCGTCCTGGCCGGTCACTCGATGGGCGGCATGACGCTGATGGCCGCCGCCCGGCGCCCGCTCTTCCGGCAGCACGCCGCCGCCGCGCTGCTCTGCTCGACCGGGCCGGCCCTGCTGACCGAGGAGGCGCTCGTCGTGCCGCTCGGGCCCGGCCGGCTGCGGACCCGGCTCACCCGCTCCGTGCTCGGCTCGAAGGCGCCGCTCGGGCCGGTCACGCCGGTGTCCAAGAAGGTGCTCAGGTACGCGACGATGGGACCGGGTTCGGCTCCCGAGCTGGTCGACGCCTGCGCCCGGATCGTGCACGCCTGCCCGCGCGGAGCCCGGCACGGCTGGTCACAGGTCCTGGCCGGGCTGGATCTGGCGGCGGAGGTGCGTGAGCTGCGGCTGCCCGTGGCCGTCGTCGTCGGCACCGCCGACCGGCTCACCCCGCCCGTGCACTCCCGCCGCATGGTCGCCGACCTGCCGCACTGCACGGGCCTGACCGAACTGGCCGGCATGGGCCACATGACGCCGGTGGAGGCCCCCGAGGCCGTCACCGCGCAGATCCGCGAACTCACCATGACGTATCTGGGGTATCCGGCCAGTCCGGTCGCGAAGGAGGAGGCAGAGGCATGAGCAGGGTGAGCCTGGAAGGACAGGTGGCGGTCGTCACCGGAGGGGCCCGCGGTGTCGGCGAACTCCTCGCCCGCAAACTCTCCGCGCGCGGCGCGAAGATCGCGCTGGTCGGGCTGGAGCCCGAGCTCCTGAAGGAGGTCGCCGGGCGGCTGCACACCGAGGCCGACTGGTGGCACGCCGACGTCACCGACCACGTGGCGATGGCGCGGGTGGCCGAGGAGGTGAAGGAGCGGTTCGGCAAGGTCGACATCGTCGTCGCCAACGCCGGTGTCGCGGCGGGCGGCCCGTTCGTCGACTCCGACCCGGCCGCCTGGCGTCGGGTCATCGAGGTCAACCTGATCGGCGGCGCCGTGACGGCCCGGGCCTTCCTGCCCGTCCTCATGGAGTCCCGCGGCTACTTCCTGCAGATCGCCTCGCTGGCCGCGATGACGCCGGCGCCGATGATGACGGCGTACTGCGCGTCCAAGTCCGGCGTCGAGGCCTTCGCGCACAGCCTGCGCGCCGAGGTCGCGTACAAGGGCGTCAGGGTCGGCGTCGGCTACCTCTCCTGGACGGACACCGACATGGTGCGCGGCGCCGACCAGGACGACGTCATGCGCGAGCTGCGCTCCCGGCTGCCCTGGCCGTCCAACCGCACCTACCCGCTCGGCCCCGCCGTCGACCGGATCGTCGCGGGCATCGAGCGGCGCTCGGCCCATGTGTACGCGCAGTGGTGGCTGCGCGGGATGCAGTCCACCCGTGGCTATCTGCCGGGCGTCATCGCCGCCGTCGGACAGCGCGAGATGAAGCGCTTCGAGCCCCGGCTCGCCTCGGTGTCGAAGGGGCTCGTGGGTGCCGGCGGGGCGGCCGACGAACAGGCCCGCACCCAGCCCTCGTAACTGTCCGTATTTGATCGAAATGCACGCGTTGTCCTGCCGTGTCACTCTGGTCGAGGCCCAAGGGGCGGATTCCCGCCCCGTTCCCCTCTCACCCCTCTAGGAGTGAACCTTCATGGGCATCAAGGACGAGATGCAGGACAAGACGCGACAGGCCAAGGGCAAGGCGCAGCAGGCGACGCGACAGGCGCAGCCGGCGCGGCAGCCGCAGCAGCCGAGCCAGCCGCACCAGCCGCACCAGCCGCACCAGGGCATGGGTGGCGCGAAGGACCGGGCGTCCGAGCGTGCCTCGCAGGCCAAGGGTCGCACGCAGCAGCAGGCCAGGGGCCGCATGGACGAGGCGCAGGAGCGCCTCGACTCGGACTACGACGCCTGACGCCGTCCTGTGAGGAAGGCGCACCCGGGACGCCGGGTGCGCCTTTCGCATGTTGGCGCACCCGGCCTCCGGGTGCGTCAACGCGCGTTGTGGACAACTCCTGCGGGCTTTCCGCCTGTGGATAACTTCCTGCGCGGAATCGCGGAGTTACGTACCGTGATCCTCATGTCCGAGACTGAGGCAACCGACGTAACGACGTTCGTACTTGAGCGCCTGCGACCCGACCACGCGCCCGCCCTGCTCGCCTTCGAGCGGGAGAACCGGGCCTTCTTCGCCGCGTCCGTGCCGGACCGCGGCGACGCGTACTTCGACGAGTTCGAGGAGCTGCTCCGGGACCGGCTGGCGGAGCAGGAGAGCGGCGCGATCCTCTTCCATGTGCTGGTGGCGGGCGACGGGGAGATAGTGGGGCGCTTCAACCTGGTCGACGTGGCCGACGGAAGCGCCGAACTCGGCTACCGGGTCGCCGAGAAGGCGACCGGGCGCGGCGTGGCGACGGGGGCGATACGGGAACTGTGCGTGCGGGCCCGCGAGGAGTACGGGCTGCGCCGGCTCACCGCCGCCACGACCCTCGACAACGCGGCCTCCCGGGCGGTGCTCGCCCGGGTCGGCTTCGGCGCGGTCGGCGGGGTCGTGCTCGGCGACGGGGACGGCGACGGGAAGCCCGGCACAGCCTACGAGTTGGATCTGGGCGGGAGTTTGGGCCGCGAGCGGTCCGGCACGGCCTCGTAGCCGGGCGGGCTCGCGGGCGGGTTCTCGTCCAGCAGGGCGACGGCGATGTGCACGGCGTCGTCCAGCTGGGCGTGCCGGCCCTCGGCCCAGTCGAGCGGGGTGCGCAGGATCGCCAGGTCCGGCGACACGCCGTGGTTCTCGACGGACCAGCCGTACTCGGGGAACCAGGCCGCGTTCATCGGGACGGTGATCTGGGTGCCGTCGCCGAGCCGGTGCCGGCCCGTCATGCCGACGACGCCGCCCCAGGTGCGCTGGCCGACCACCGGGCCGAGCCGCAGCAGTTTGAAGGCGGCGGTGATCATGTCGCCGTCGGAGGAGGTGGCCTCGTCGGCGAGGGCGACGATCGGGCCGCGCGGGGCGTTGGAGGTGTACGAGACGGGCTGGGCGTTGCGGGTGAGGTCCCAGCCCAGGATCTTGCGGGTGAGTTTCTCTATCACCAGCTCGCTGATGTGGCCGCCGGCGTTGCCGCGGACGTCCACGATGAGGGCCGGCCGGGAGACCTCCATCCGCAGGTCGCGGTTGAACTGGGCCCAGCCGGAGCCGCCCATGTCGGGGATGTGGAGGTAGCCGCAGCGCCCTCCGCTGACCTCGCGGACCACCGCGCGCCGCTTGGCCACCCAGTCCTGGTAGCGCAGCGGGCGTTCGTCGACGAGCGGGACGACGGCGACCCGGCGGGGGCGGCCCTCGCCCTCGGCGGAGGTGAAGGTGAGCTCGACGGTGGTGCCGCCGGTGCCGGAGAGGAGGGGATAGGGGCCGGCCACGGGGTCGACGGGGCGGCCGTCGACATGGGTGAGGACGGCGCCCTCGCGGATTCCGGTGCCCGCGAGCGGCGAGCGGGCCTTGGAGTCGGAGGAGTCGCCGGGCAGGATCCGCTTGACCACCCAACCGCCGTCGCGGCACACCAGGTTGGCGCCGAGCAGGCCCTGCGGGCGCTGGTAGTGCGGCGGGCCCTCGTTTCGCCGGGCCGGGCTGACGTACGCGTGGGAGGTGCCCAGCTCGCCGAGGACCTCGCGCACCAGGTCGGCGAACTCGTCGGGGGAGGCGACCCGTTCGACGAGCGGCCGGTACTGGTCGAGCACGGCCGGCCAGTCGACGCCGCCCATGTCCGGCTCCCAGAAGTAGGCGCGGACGATCCGGCCGGCCTCGTCGAAGGCCTGCCGCCACTCGGCCGCCGGCTCCACCTCGTGCACGATCCGCCGCAGGTCGAGGTAGACGGTGGAGTCGCCGTCGCCGGGCTCGTTGGCGGGGACGGCCCGCAGGTCGCCCTCGTCGTTCACGACGAGCCGGCTGCCGTCGCCGCTGACCGCGAACGAGTCGAGGTGGCCGACGAGTTCGGTCTTCCGCGCCCTGGCGATGCTGTAGTGCTCCAGGGTGGGCCGGGGGGAGGGGTCGGACGGGTTGGCGAAGGTCTCGCCGAGGGCGCCGGAGATCGGCCAGCGCAGCCACACCAGGCCGCCGCCGGCCACCGGCTGGAGCGCGGAGTACTTGGAGGCGGTCACGGGGAAGGGCGTGACCCGGTCGGGCAGGCCCTCGATCTCGACGGTGACCGTGCCGTCCCCGGCGCCCGCCTCCTCGTCGGCGGGGTCCATGCCGCCGGCGGCGGGCCGTCCGTCGGGAAGCAGCGCGAAGGGAGAGGGGGTGGCCGAGGAGAGCGGCACGAGATAGGGGCGGCAGCCCAGCGGGAAGGACAGGTCGCCGGTGTGCACGTCGTACACCGGGTCGAAGCCCCGCCAGGAGAGGAAGGCGAGATAGCGGCCGTCACGGGTGAAGACCGGGTTCTCGTCCTCGAAGCGCCCGTTGGTGACGTCCAGGATGACCCGGGCGCCCGGTCCGGCGATGCGGGCCATCTTGATGGAGCGCAGCGAGCGGCCGATGCCGGGGTGGGACCAGGTGAGCCAGCAGCCGTCGGGGGAGAAGGCGAGGTCCCGGACGGGGCCGTTGACCGAGCGGATCAGCTCCGTCACCACGGCTCCCTCCTCCGCCACCACGTCTCCTTCGGAGCCCCCGGCCTCGGCGACTTCGGTCCCGTAGCCCTCGGCCTCGGTGGCTTCGGCCTCGGTGGCTTCGGCCTCGGGGGTGCCGGTCCCGGAGGTCTCTCCGGGCGGGCCGGGTGCCACGCCGGGCTGCACGCCGGCGTCTTCCTCGGGCTCCGGCTCGGGTTCCGGTCCGGCCGCCGGTCCGGGTTCCTCCTCGGTGGTGTCGATGAGGAGGAGCCGGCCGTCGCTGGAGGCGATGGCGAGCCGTTCGCCGTCGGGGTCGGCGACCATCTCCTCGACCCGGCCGAGTTGGCCGGAGGCGAGGCGGCGCGGGGGGCGGTCGCCGCTCGCCCTGGGCAGATAGGCGATCTCGATGGCGTCCTCGCCCTCGGCGTCGGTGACGTAGGCGACCTGGCCGCCGCTGCCCAGCATCTCGGGCAGCCTGACCCGGACGCCGGGGGTGTCGGCGATGGTGCGGGCAGGGCCGTCGCGGTGGGTGAGCCAGTAGAGGCTGCCGCGCACGATGACGGCGGAGGCGCGGCCGGTCTCGTCGACGGACAGGGCGTCGACGTGGTGGGCGGCGGGCACCTGGTAGGGGCGGCGGCCGGTGCGCGGTCCGCCGAGCCGGATGTCGAGGCGGCGGGGCCGGGAGCCGGCGGTCAGTTCGTCGACGATCCACAGGTCGCCGGCGCACTGGTAGACCACCCGGCGCCCGTCGCTGGAGGCGTTGCGGGCGTAGAAGTCGTCGTGGTCGGTGTGGCGGCGCAGGTCGGTGCCGTCGGGGAGGCAGGAGTAGAGGTTGCCGATGCCCTCGTGGTCGGAGAGGAACGCGATCCGCATCGCGCCCGCGTCGCCGCCCTCGGCGGCGGGCGCGGCGACGAACATGGGCGCGGAGAGATGGCCGCCGATGGCGGGCAGCAGCTGCTCGCCGTGCAGCCACAGCCGGCCCATGGCGCCGCCCCGGTAGCGCTTCCAGGAGGCCGGCTCGTGCGGCGGGGTGCCGGTGAGGAGCAGGGTGCGGCGCTGCTCGTCCAGATCGGCGACGGCGATGTCGGAGACCGGGCCCCAGGGCATCCGGCGGCCGGGGGAGCCGTCGGTGGAGACGGTGTAGGCCCAGGAGAAGTACGAGAAGGGCTGGCCGTGCGAGGAGACGGCGAGGATGTCCGCCGTGCCGTCCTCGTCCGGCGGCGACCAGCCGCACACCCGGGTGTCGGTGGAACCCCAGTAGGTGAGCCGTCTGGAGGGGCCGCCGTCGACCGGCGCGAGATGGATCTCCGGGTCGAGGCTGCGCCAGCTCGTGTACGCGATGTGGCGCCCGTCGGGTGAGAAGCGCGGGTGGCCTACCCGGGTCCGGTCGGCGGTGATCCGCCAGGCCCGGCCGGGGCGGTGGCCCTCGGGGACGAGGGGGGAGACCCAGAGGTCGTCCTCGGCCGCGAAGCACAGCAGCTCGCCGTGGAGGTGCGGGAAGCGCAGATACGCGAGGTCGTCCGTCACCTCCTCATGCTTTCCGCGCAGAGGGGGCGCGGCAACTCGTACGTGTGTCCAGGGTGTGTGGGCGAGGACACGTACGAAACGGTTTCGTTTCGTACAGCGGGTGGGTATCGTCGTGGTGTACGAAACCGTTTCGTTCGCTCACGTCGACCGGAGGCCGGACATGGCACGCAGCAGGCTCACCCCCGAGCGGGAGGCCGAGCTGTACGAAGCCGTGCTCGAGCTGCTGCGCGAGGTCGGCTACGACGCCCTCACCATGGACGCCGTCGCCGCCCGCACCCGGTCCAGCAAGGCCACCCTCTACCGCCAGTGGGGGAGCAAGCCCGAACTCGTCGCCAGGGCCCTGCGCCACAACAAGCCGGTCTCGCTCGTCGAGATCGACACGGGCAGTCTGCGCGGCGACTTCCGGGCGATGCTGGAGCGGACCGACGACTGCCAGATGGAGAGGGACTCCGCGCTGATGCGGGGTCTGGCCCATGCCGTCCACAACAACCCCGAACTGCTCCAGGCGCTGCGCGAGCTGCTCATCGAACCCGAGATGACCGGCCTCGACGACGTCCTGAACCGAGCCGTCCGGAGGGGTGAGATCGACGCCGCGAACCCGGCGCTCAAGCTCGTCCCCCACATGCTGATCGGGGCGTTCATCGCCCGCCCGCTGATCGAGGACCAGCCGGTGGACCATGCCTTCCTCACCGCCTACATCGACGCCGTCGTGCTCCCCTCACTCGGCGCCTGACCCTCACTCAAGCCCCTTCCGCACCACCCGAATCACCCGCAGCACCATCACCTGCAGCACCCGCATCACCTGACGTCGCACCGCTCACGCCGTCGGGCCGGCTCCCCATGCCCTGTCCCACTCGAAATTGGGAGTACGCCCCCGTGGCCACGTTCCTCTACAAGCTCGGCCGCTCCGCCTTCCGGCGCCGGCGGCTCGTCGCCCTGATCTGGGTGGCGCTCCTCGCCCTCGCGGGCGTGGGCGCCGCCACCGCGTCCACCGCGGCCTCCAGCTCCTTCTCGATCCCCGGCACCGAGGCCCAGCGCGCCTTCGACCTGCTCGAACAGCGCTTCCCCGGTTCCAACGCCGACGGCGCCACCGCCCGCGTGGTCTTCCAGGCACCGGCCGGCCAGACCATGAAGGACCCGGCCAACAAGGCCAAGGTCGAGAAGACCGTCGCCGCGCTCAAGTCCGGCTCGGACCAGATCGCGCGGGTCACCGACCCGTACACGGCGCAGGCGATCTCCCGGGACGGCCGGGTCGCCTATGTCTCGGTCTCGTACAAGGTCAACGCGATGGAGCTGACCGACGCGACCCGTGACGCGCTCAAGGACACCGGTGCCAAGGCGCAGGGCCAGGGCCTGACCGTCGAGATCGGCGGCGACGCGCTCCAGAGCATTCCGGAGACCGGCGCGGGCGAGATCGTCGGCGTGGTCATCGCCGGCATCGTGCTCGTGATCACCTTCGGCTCGCTGGTGGCGGCCGGACTGCCGCTGCTCACTGCGATCATCGGCGTCGGCATCGGCGTCTCCACGATCACCGCGCTCGCCAACGTCCTGGACCTCGGCTCCACCACCTCCACCCTCGCGATGATGATCGGCCTCGCGGTCGGCATCGACTACGCCCTCTTCATCGTCTCCCGCTACCGCGCCGAGCTCGCCGAGGGCAGGGAGAAGGAGGAGGCCGCCGGGCGCGCGGCCGGCACCGCCGGCTCCGCCGTGGTGTTCGCCGGTCTGACCGTGGTCATCGCCCTGGTGGGCCTGGCCGTCGTCAACATCCCGATGCTCACGAAGATGGGCTTCGCCGCGGCCGGCACCGTCGTGATCGCCGTGCTGATCGCACTCACCCTCATCCCGGCGCTGCTCGGCTTCGCCGGCGACAGGATCGTCGGCCGCAAGCAGCGCAAGGCCGGCGCGGCCAACCTCCGGAAGGACGACAAGCCGAACGCCGGCACCCGCTGGGCCCGCTTCGTCATCCGCCGCCCGCTGATGGTGCTGCTCGTCGGCGTCCTCGGCCTCGGCGCCATCGCCGTGCCGGCCGCGTCACTGGAGATGGGCCTGCCGGACGACGGTGTGAAGCCCACCTCCACCAGCGAGCGCCGCGCCTACGACCTGCTCTCCGAGGGCTTCGGCCCCGGCTTCAACGGCCCGCTGCTCGTGGTCGTCGACGGTCCGAAGGCCGCCGCCGACCAGGCCGTGTCGGCCATCAAGGGCCTGGACGGCGTCGCGGCCGTCACCCCGCCGACCCCGAACAAGGCCGGCGACACCGCGATGATCACGGTCATCCCCAAGGACCGCCCGTCCTCCGCCGCCACCGAGGAGCTGGTCCACGACATCCGCGGCGCGACCGGCGACGACGTCCTGGTCACCGGCCAGACGGCGATGAACATCGACTTCTCGCAGAAGATGAACGACGCCCTGCTGCCCTACCTGGCGCTCGTCGTCGGCCTCGCCTTCCTGCTCCTCATGGTGGTCTTCCGCTCGGTCCTGGTCCCGCTGAAGGCGGCCCTCGGCTTCCTGCTCTCCGTGGTCGCCGCCCTCGGCGCCGTCGTCGCGGTCTTCCAGTGGGGCTGGCTGGGCAGCGTGTTCGGGGTCGAGCAGACCGGCCCGATCATGTCGATGATGCCGATCTTCATGGTGGGCGTCGTCTTCGGCCTGGCGATGGACTACGAGGTCTTCCTGGTCACGCGGATGCGCGAGGCGTACGTGCACGGCGCCCGGCCCGGCCAGGCGATCGTCACCGGTTTCCAGCACGGCGCCCGGGTGGTCACCGCCGCCGCGGTGATCATGATCGCGGTCTTCTCCGGCTTCATCGGCTCCAGCGAGCAGATGGTGAAGATGATCGGCTTCGGCCTCGCCGTCGCCGTCCTCTTCGACGCCTTCGTGGTCCGAATGGCGATCGTCCCGGCCGTGCTCGCGCTCCTCGGCCACAAGGCGTGGTGGCTGCCGAAGTGGCTCGCCCGCGTGCTGCCCAACGTGGACGTGGAGGGCGAGGGCCTGGCGACCGCGGGTGCGCCGGGCGAGTCCGCCGGCCCGGCCGAGAAGGAGCTCGTGAAGGCGTAGCCCCTGAGATCTCCGGGGCCGCCGCTTGAGCGGGCGGTGGGCCCCGGACCGCGCCGGAACCTGTGGGGACGGGGAACCGGCGCGACGCGTACGCCGTCAGCGTGCCGACAACGGCGCGCGGGCGGCGTACGTGTGCCGGAGGAAGCGCAGCAGCGCGGCGGTGTCGAACTGCACCACCGCGACCCCGTCGTCCGTGTGGAACTCGACCACCGTCTGCACCCGCCCGCACGGCCACACCCCGACGTCCCCGCGCCGGGCCGGGGCGCGCAGGCCCTTCTCCAGGAGGGCGCGCGGGAAGGACCACTCGACGTTGCCGGGGAAGACGAAGCGCACGGTCGGGGGCTCGAAGGCGGGGTCGTAGCGCAGGGCGACCGGGACGGGCCGCGAGAGCGGGGCGTCGCTGATGATCCGGCCTCTGGCGTGATCCACGACCTCAAGGACTTCGAATGCGGCTCCGATTGCGGCTTCTCGGTCATCAGCGGCGCGGGCCATCGGACGGCTCCTCACACTCGTACGCGCATATGCGCGTCGTTAGTCCCTAATGTCCCACTTTTCCGGGGCGTGCGCCCGGGGTGGACACCTCACTCCTGACCTCTGGGCGCTCTTGCAAACTATTCGCAGTAGCGCTCTATCATTCGGGACGTGCATGTACCCGACGGATTCATCAACGCCCCCGTGTCGGCCGCCGCCGGCGTCGCCGCCGCCGTCGCGGTCGCCGTCAGCCTGCGCGGGGCCCGCAAGGAGCTCGGGGGCACCTCCGGTGCCGGAGGCCACGGGGGGGAACGGACCGCGCCGCTGGCCGGTCTCGTCGCCGCCTTCATCTTCGCCGTCCAGATGCTCAACTTCCCCGTCGCCGCGGGCACCAGTGGCCATCTGCTCGGCGGCGCGCTCGCGGCGATCCTCGTCGGGCCGTACACCGGCGTCCTGTGCGTCGCCGTCGTCCTGCTCATGCAGGGCGTGCTGTTCGCGGACGGCGGCCTGACCGCGCTCGGCGTGAACATCACCGACATGTCCGTCGTCACCGTCGTCGTCGCGTACGCGGTCTTCCGCGGCCTGGTCCTCGTGCTGCCCCGCAGCCGCCGCTCGGTGACCGTCGCCTCCTTCCTCGCCGCGCTCGTCTCCGTGCCGGCCGCGGCCGTCGCCTTCACCGCGTTCTACGCGATCGGCGGCACCACCGACGTGCCCATCGGCAAGGTCGCCACCGCGATGGTCGGCGTGCACGTCCTCATCGGCATCGGCGAGGCCGTCATCACCATGCTCACCGTCGGCGCGGTCATCGCCGTCCGCCCCGACCTCGTGTACGGCGCCCGCGGCCTGACCACCCCGCTGAAGCTGCGCGTCAACGGCGAGCTCGTCGACGCGACCCCCGCGGCCCGGCCGGTGGGCCTGGCCGCCCGGTCGCCGAGGAAGCTGTGGACCGGCGGTGTCGTCACCGCCCTCGTCCTCGCCGGCTTCGTCTCCTTCTACGCCTCCGCCAGTCCTGACGGCCTGGAGAAGGTCGCCGCCGACCAGGGCATCGCCGCCCGGGCCAAGCCGCACGCCGCCGCCGACTCCCCGCTCGCCGGCTACGGCGTCAAGGACGTCTCCGACGCGCGCCTGTCCGGCGGCCTGGCCGGCGTGATCGGCGTCGGCGCGACCCTCGCCGTCGGCACCGGCGCCTTCTGGGCCGTCCGCCGCCGCCGTACGGCCAAGTCGGTGGAGGTCTGATGGGCGCGGGCCACGCCCACAGGCTCTACCGGCAGGGGCACTCGCCGGTCCACGCGCTGCCCCCGCACACCAAGCTCGCCGCCGTCCTCGGCTTCGTCGTCGTGGTCGTCGCCACCCCCCGCGAGGCGGTCTGGGCCTTCGCGCTCTACGGCGTGCTGCTCGGCGCCGTCGCCGCGCGGGCCCGGGTCCCGGCCGGCTTCCTGCTGAAGCGGCTGCTCGTCGAGATCCCGTTCGTCGCCTTCGCCGTGCTCATGCCCTTCGTGGTGCCCGGCGAGCAGACGGAGGTCCTCGGCGTGTCGCTGAGCGTCCCCGGCCTGTGGGGCGCCTGGAACGTCCTCGCCAAGGGCACCCTCGGCGTCGGCGCCTCCGTCCTGCTCGCCGCCACGACCGAGCTGCGCGCCCTGCTCCTCGGCCTCCAGCGGCTCAGGCTGCCCTCGCTGCTCGTGCAGATCGCCTCCTTCATGATCCGCTACGGGGACGTGATCACCGACGAGATGCGCCGGATGTCCATCGCCCGCCGCTCGCGCGGCTTCGAGGCGAAGGGGCTACGGCACTGGGGCGTCCTCGCGAAGTCCGCCGGGGCGCTCTTCATCCGCTCGTACGAACGCGGGGAGCGCGTCCACCTCGCGATGGTCAGCCGCGGTTACGCGGGCTCGATCCCGGTCATCGACGAGGTCACCGCCACCGCCGCCCAGTGGCGCCAGGCCGCCGCGTTCCCGCTCACCGCCCTCCTGATCTGCCTCCTCGGATGGACGCTATGACACACCCCTCGCCGACTCCCTCGCTCGACGTGCGCGGTCTCGCGTACGCGTACCCGGACGGCCACCAGGCCCTCTTCGGCGTGGACCTGACCGTCGGGCGTGGCGAGCGGGTCGCCCTGCTCGGCCCCAACGGCGCCGGCAAGACCACCCTGGTCCTGCACCTCAACGGCATCCTGACCGGCGGCGTGGGCGAGGTGACGGTCGCCGGGCTGCCGGTCGCGAAGAAGAACCTGGCCGAGATCCGGCGCCGCGTCGGCATCGTCTTCCAGGACCCCGACGACCAGCTGTTCATGCCGACCGTCCGCGAGGACGTGGCCTTCGGCCCGGCGGCGGCCGGCCTGCGCGGCGCGGAACTCGAGGCGGTCGTCCGGCGGGCCCTGGAGCGGGTCGGCATGGAGGAGTTCGCGGACCGCCCGCCGCACCACCTGTCCTTCGGGCAGCGGCGCCGGGTCGCCGTGGCGACCGTCCTCGCCATGGAGCCCGAGATCCTCGTCCTCGACGAGCCGTCCTCCAACCTGGACCCGGCCTCGCGCCGCGAGCTCGCCGACATCCTGCGCTCCCTGGACGTCACCGTCCTCATGGTCACGCACGACCTGCCGTACGCCCTGGAGCTCTGCCCGCGGTCGGTCATCCTCAGCGAGGGCGTGATCGCCGCCGACGGGCGGACCGCCGACATCCTGTCGGACGAGGAGCTGATGGCGCGACACCGCCTGGAGCTGCCGTACGGCTTCGTACCGAGCTCGGTGGCCTGACCGACCCCGGAATCGGCGACCGGCCGGCCGCGTTGCACCATGGGGGTCGTTCGTACGAAAGGAAGCGTGGGTCAGGTGGACGTCCGGGGCACGGTGGCGGCGGGTTTCGAGCCGGTCAGGGACGCGTTCCTGCGCAACTTCGAGCAGCGGGGGGAGCGGGGCGCGGCGGTCGCGGTCTACCGGGACGGCGTGAAGGTCGTCGACCTGTGGGCGGGCACCCGGGACGCTCACCCCGGGGAGGAGACGGGCGAGGCGCCGTGGGCGGTGGACACCGCGCAGGTCGTCCGCTCGGCCACCAAGGGCGTCGCCGCCGCCGTGCCGCTCCTGCTCCACCAGCGCGGCCAGCTCGACCTGGACGCGCCGGTCGGCACGTACTGGCCGGAGTTCAAGGCGGCCGGCAAGGACCGGGTGACCGTGCGGCAGCTGCTCGCGCACCGCGCCGGAGTGCCGGTGCTCGACCGCCCGCTGACCCTCGCCGAGGCCGTCGACCTGGACACCGCCATGCACGCGATAGCCACGCAGGCCCCCGTCTGGGAGCCCGGCACCGCGCACGGCTACCACGCCCACACCTTCAGCTGGCTGCTCTCCGGCCTGGTCCAGCGGGTCACCGGCCGCACCATAGGCCGCTGGGTGGCCGAGGAGATCGCCCGCCCGCTGGGCCTCGACCTGTGGATCGGGCTGCCCGAGGAGGAGGCCCACCGGGTCGGCCGCCTCGGCCCGGTGGAGGAGATCGAGCCGGCCGACAGCCCGACGCTGAAGCTGCGCCCCAAGCCGTCGGTCACCGCCGCCTACCAGGACCCCGAGTCGCTGACCCGGCGCGCCTTCGGGGTGATCGAGCCGCGGCCCGACGAGAACGACCCGGTGTACCGGGCCGCCGAACTCCCCGGCTCGGCCGGTGTCGCCACCGCCCGCGCGCTCGCCCGCTTCTACGCCGCCACGCTCGGCCCGGTCGACGGCGGCCCGCGCCTCTTCGCGCCGGCGACGCTCACCCTGGCCCGCACCGAGGAGTCGGCCGGCCCCGACCGCGTCCTCGTCGTGGGCACCCGCTTCGGCCTCGGCCACATGCTGCACGGCCCCGCCTCGCCGCTCCTGGGCCCCGGCTCCTTCGGCCACCCCGGCCGCGGCGGCTCGCTCGGCTTTGCCGACCCCGACTCGGGCATCGGTTTCGGCTACGTCACCAACGGCATGCGCAAGACGGTCACCGCCGACCCGCGCGCCCAGGCACTGATCCGGGCGGTGCGGGCGGCGATGGCCGCCGGCGCCTGAGCGGTGCCTGAGCGGCGCCTGAGAGGCGCCCGAGCGGGCGTCAGAGGATGTACCACTCCTGGTCGAGGTAGTCCTCGCAGTCGTACTGGAACGGGACCCGCCCGTTCTCGGTGCCCTGCATCGCCAGGCACTTGCCGCTGTTGAGGTTCTTCAGCTTGAAGTGGTCCGGGTCGGACGTGAGGACCTTCTGCCAGTACTGGTCCGCGAAGCCCAGGCAGTCGTACTGGAACGGGACGGCCCCGTTGTCGCTGCCCTGGACCACGAGGCACTTGCCGCTGTTGGCGTTCTTCAGCCGGTAGACGCCCGGGGTCGGCGCGTCCGTCTCGTCGAAGATCCAGTTCTGGTCCGCGTAGTCCAGGCAGTCCCAGCCGAACGGCTTCGTCCCGTTGTCGAACCCCTGCACGGCGACGCACTTGCCGCCGTACGCGTTCTTGAGGTGGAACGCCGGCTCCGGCTCCACGTAGTGGGCGGACGCGGAGCCGGCCCCGGCGACGAGCGTGCCCGTGGCGAGCGCGGCGGCGGCCAGGGCGGTGCCGATGATGCGCGACCTGATCATGTGATCTCCCTCGTAGGTGGGCGCGAACGATTGCGCCGACCAGGACGATAGAGGGTGAGGTGCGCCGTTCCGGTCGATTTGTCGACGCGAACGGTGCCTTCCGGTGCGGCGCGGGTTCAGTGGCTCAACTCGCGTACAGCATCAGGCCGATGCCCACCACCATCAGGCCCGCCGCCGCCACCCGCGGGCCGCCGAAGCGCTCCTTGAAGAGCAGCGTGCCGATGGCCGCGCCGACGATGATCGAGGATTCGCGGAGTGCGGCGACCGGGGCGAGCGGGGCCCTGGTCTGGGCCCAGAGGACGAGGGCGTAGGCGCAGACGGAGAGGGCCGCGCCGAGGAGACCGCGCAGGGCGTGCGGGCGGAGCTGGGGGAGGAGGGCGCCGCGGCGGGTGGCGAGGGCGAAGGCCGGGATGGCGAGGCCCTCGAGGACCATCAGCCAGGCGATGTAGCCGAGGGGGGTGCCGGAAGCGCGGACGCCGACGCCGTCGACGACGGTGTAGGCGGCGATGGCGAGGCCCGTGGCGCCCGCCGCGAGGAGAGCGGGCCAGTCGGGGCGGGTGCCCTTGCCGCGGATGCCCCAGAGGGCGAGGCCGGTCAGGCCCGCGCAGGCGACCGCGACGCCCGCGAGCTGGGCGGGGTCGGGGACCTCGTCGACGAAGACGGCGGCCAGGACGGTCACGGCCAGCGGGGCCGTGCCGCGGGCGATCGGGTACATCTGGCCGAAGTCGCCGAGCGTGAACGACCGCATCAGCAGGGCCATGTAGCCGACGTGCAGCAGGGCCGAGGTCACCAGCCAGGGCCAGGCCCCGGCGGCCGGCATCGGCGTGAGGCAGGCGGCGACGGCGCCGAGGAGGGCGCCGCCGCCGGAGATCAGCGTGAAGGAGACCAGCTGGTCCTTGATGTGGTGGGCGATCGCGTTCCACGAGGCGTGCGTGACGGCCGCGATCAGCACCGCCACGGCGACCAGCGGCGTCACGCCGTACGCTCCCGGACGCCCTTCGCGTACGGCACCGCTAGCCCGCGTTCAGGACCTGCGCCACGACCGGGCCGGCCGCCGTGCCGCCGTGCCCGCCCTCCGACACGAACGCCGCCGCCGCGAGGTCGTTCGAGAAGCCCGTGAACCAGGAGTCCGACACGGCCTGGCCGTCGACCTCCGCCGAACCGGTCTTCGCACCCTTGTCGCCGGAGACCGGCGCCATCACCCCGGTGGCCGTCCCGTAGCTCGCGGTCGCCGTGCTGCGCAGCATGTCGCGCAGCTGCCGGGCCACCGACGACGGAAGCCTCCGCTCGGCCTGCGCCCGCTCCCGGTCGTCCACCGAGAACGAGACGAGATACGGCTGGCGGAAGGTGCCGTCCTTCGCGGTCGCCGTGATCGACGCGATGTTCAGCGGGTTCATCTGGACCGTGCCCTGGCCGATGTACTGGGCCGCGGCCTCGCCCCCGGTCGCCTCCGGGATCGAGCCGTCGAACGACAGGATGCCGGTCTTCCAGTCCAGGCCGATGCCGAAGACCTCCTTCGCCTCCTTGCCCAGGGCGGCGTCGTCGTGGACGTCGTCGATCTTCTTGATGAAGGCGGTGTTGCAGGACTTGGCGAAGCTCTTCCCGAACGGCGCGCCGTCCAGCGAGAAGTAGTCGAGGTTGTGGAAGGTCCGGCCGTTGTACATCGCCTCCCGCGGACACTCCGTCACCTCGTCCGCCTTCACCAGGCCCTTCTCCAGCAGCAGCGCCGCCGTGACGATCTTCAGCGTCGAACCCGGCATCTTCTTGCCCTCGAACGCCGCGTTGAACCCGTTCGCCGGGCTGTTCGCCACCGCCCGCACCGCGCCCGTCGACGGCTTGACCGCGACCACGGACGCCGTGCCGTACCGCTTCACCGCCTTCTCGGCCGCCGCCTGCACATCGGCGTCGATCGTCGTCTCCAGCCTGCCCGCCTCGCCCTTGGCGAGGGTCAGCAGCGTGGTGTCGGGCACGCTCTCCTGGCCCGAGTCGACGTACACCTCGATGCCCGGCTTGCCGCCCGACGTGGACCCGTACCGCTCGCGCAGCTGGTCCAGGATCGGGCCGAGCGACGGGTACTTCTCCGCCGTCAGCTCCCGCCCCTTGTAGTCGACGGCCTTGATCTCGCCGGTCTTCGCCCCGCCCGTGCGGAGCGTCGCCGTCGCCGTCGTGAGCTTCGGGTGCAGCACGCCCGGCTTCCAGTCGACCAGCGGCCGGCCCGTCGTCCGCCCGCGCACCACGGTGAGCTGCGAGGCGTACGTCCAGGGCTTGGACACCCCTTCGTACGTGACGGTCGCCTTCACCGTGAACGGCACCGTCGGCCCGCTCGCCGGCCCCGGGGTGATCGACGCGGCGGAGACCTTCGCGTCCTCGCGGAAGCCGAGCAGGGCCGGGCCCGCGGCGACCGGATTGTTCGTCAGCTGCGCCGCCGTCTCCGACTCGCCCGTCGCCCAGGCCGCGAGGAAGTCCTTCGCGGTCGACGTGACTTCCTCGGGCGTGACCGGACCGGACCGCTTCCCGTCGGTCCCGGACGCCGAGCGCGTGTCCGAACCCGAGCTGCCCGTGACCCCGTTCCAGAGGTTGTAACCCCCGTAACCCACCCCGCTCGCGACGACGACGAACACCCCGCCGACGATCGCGACCTTGGCACCACTGCGCATGACTGCGCCTCCTCCCCCAGGTATGGCCCCACCGGAACCCTACGGGGGAGGACTGACGGCCGCGACGGTCGTTACCGGAAAGCGACCATGGCGCCGGTTTCCGTCACACCCACGTGTCCAGCCACATCCGGTTCCGCCACGCGTCCATCGGAATCGGCGTCCCGGTGTACAGCGGCCAGAAGTAAATGAAATTCCAGACGATGAGGAGAACGAGCACACCCGCGCCCACCGCCCCGAAAGTCCGCCGCCTTTCCGAGGAACCCGGCGGTCCCACGATGGCCCCGATCATCATCGTCACCGCGAGACACAGGAACGGCACGAACACCACCGCGTAGAAAAAGAAAATGGTGCGTTCCTGATAGAGGAACCACGGCACCCAGCCCGCCGCGATCCCGCAAGCGATCGCGCCCGCGCGCCAGTCGCGGCGGAAGGCCCAGCGCCACAGCACGTAGAGGATCGCGAAGCAGGCCGCCCACCACAGCAGCGGCGTGCCGAGGGCGAGCACCTCCTGGGCGCACTTCTCGGTGGCGTTCGCCGGGCAGCCGGCGGTGCCGGGGGCGGGGGACTCGTAGAAGTAGGAGACCGGGCGGCCGAGGACGATCCAGCTCCACGGGTTGGACTGGTAGGTGTGCGGCGAGGTCAGGCCCACGTGGAACTTGTAGACCTCGGTCTCGTAGTGCCACAGGCTGCGCAGCCACTCCGGCAGCCAGCCCCAGGTGCCGCCCCCGCCGATCCGGTCCTGCTCCGCGGCCCAGTGCCGGAAGTAGCCCTTGTCGGTGACGATCCAGCCGGTCCAGGACGCGATGTACGTGAGGATCGCGACCGGGACGACCGAGACGAAGGCGGGCAGGAGGTCACGTCGGGCCACCGCCGCGTACGGGCGGAACGCGCCGGCCGTGCGGCGGGCGCCCAGGTCCCACAGGACCGTCATCAGGCCGAACGCGGCCATGATGTAGAGGCCGTTCCACTTGGTGCCGGCGGCCAGACCGAGCATCACGCCGGCCGCCAGCCGCCACGGCCGCCAGCCGAGCCGCAGGGTCTCCGCGACCGAGGCGTCCGGCCGCAGCACCCCCTCCTCGTCCTCCGGCAGCGCGGCCGCGAACCGGGCCCGCGCCCGGTCCCGGTCGATCAGCAGACAGCCGAACGCGGCCAGGACGAAGAACATCAGCACCTGGTCGAGCAGCGCCGTCCGGCTCATCACGAAGTGCAGGCCGTCCACCGTCAGCAGCAGACCGGCCACGCACCCGAGGAACGTCGAGCGGAACAGGCGCCGCCCGATCCGGCACAGCATCAGCACCGACAGCGTGCCGAGCAGCGCCACCATGAAGCGCCAGCCCAGCGGCTCGAAGCCGATCAGCTTCTCGCCGAGGCCGATCACCCACTTGCCGACCGGCGGATGGACCACGTACCCCGGATCCGTCGGCACGAGCACCGAGCCCGGGTCGTGCAGGATCGTCTTGTCGATGTCCTTCGGCCAGGCGCCCTCGTAGCCCTGGTTGATCAGGGCCCAGGAGTCCTTGGCGTAGTACGTCTCGTCGAATATCACCGCGTGCGGCTTGCCCAGGTTCCAGAACCGCAGCAGGCCCGCGACCAGCGCCACCAGCAGCGGACCGCCCCAGGCGGCGAACCGCCACACCCGTTCGGCGGCCGCCGGCGGGATCCCGAACAGCGACCAGAGCCGCGGCGAAGGGCTGGTGTACGGCGGTACGAGCCGCTCCCGCAGGCCGATCGACAGCGGTCCGGCGGCCGGCGGCCGGTAGCCGAAGCGCCGCAGCCGCCGCTGCCACGAAGAGGGTTCTGCCACGGTCGGCGCCATGGGGTGCGGACCCTCCAGGGCCTCGGGTGCGGTACTGGTCACCGCGCCATCGTAGGGAACGCGCCTGTGGGCGTCGCCTGTACGGGCCGTTACGGCCCCGTCCCCCCGCCCGGACCGGGCGCGTGGCAGTGGATGTCGGACCGGGCTGGGAGGATGAGAGCGTGACAGGAACGCTCGTACTCGCAGGTACCCCCATCGGCGACATCGCGGACGCCCCGCCCCGGCTCGCCACCGAGCTGGAGAACGCGGACATCGTGGCCGCCGAGGACACCCGCAGGCTGCGCGGACTCACCCGGGCCCTCGGCGTGCACACCAAGGGCCGGGTCGTCTCCTACTTCGAGGGCAACGAGACCGCGCGGACGCCCGAGCTGGTCGAGGCGCTGGCCGGCGGGGCGCGGGTGCTGCTCGTCACCGACGCCGGCATGCCGTCCGTGTCCGACCCCGGCTACCGCCTGGTCGCGGCCGCCGTCGAGCAGGACATCAAGGTCACCGCCGTGCCCGGCCCGTCCGCCGTGCTCACGGCGCTCGCGCTGTCCGGGCTGCCCGTGGACCGCTTCTGCTTCGAGGGCTTCCTGCCGAGGAAGGCGGGCGAGCGGCTCGGCCGGCTCCGCGAGGTCGCGGACGAGCGCAGGACCCTCGTCTACTTCGAGGCCCCGCACCGGCTCGACGACACGCTCGCCGCGATGGCCGAGGTCTTCGGCGCGGACCGGCGGGCCGCCGTCTGCCGCGAGCTGACCAAGACGTACGAGGAGGTGAAGCGCGGCCCGCTCGGCGAGCTCGCGGAATGGGCGAAGGACGGCGTACGGGGCGAGATCACGGTCGTCGTCGAGGGCGCCCCGGAGACCGGGCCGGCCGAACTGGACGCCGAGGAGCTGGTGCGCCGCGTGCGGGTGCGCGAGGAGGCGGGCGAGCGGCGCAAGGAGGCCATCGCGGCGGTGGCGGCCGAGGCCGGTATTCCCAAGCGCGAGGTGTTCGATGCGGTGGTCGCGGCAAAGAATGCGGCGGCGCCGGGCCCCGGAAACGGTAAAGGACTAATCTGAAAGGCAAAGCGGAACCCGGCGGCGGGCCCGCTCTCAGGGCCTTCGGGCAAGGAAACGCCAAAGCGCGTCCATGGTTCTTCCGGAGCTGATGCGTTCCGGCCCGAAAAGGCGTCCACTGGATCAGTGGAGAGGAGCTGGAATGAGTGAGATCACCGGCACCGGAACGCCGCCCGTCGCCCACGAGGTCGCGCACGAGGCGTATGCGTTCGCGTGCATGAGGTGCGGTTACGGCTGGGAGCAGGCGTACGACATCGAGCACCACGTCGACGCCCGCGGCCACGAGTACGTCGTCTACAAGGCCGACGGCGCCCGGGTCCCGTCCCCGCTGTCCCGTCCCACCTGCATGAACTGCGGCAGCCATGTCGTACGGATCATGCGTGCGGGCCAGGTCTCGTCCGTGCTCGACACGATGGCCGCGGTCGAGCGCCACGGCCGCGGGGCCAGGGCGACGCGACCGGTGTCGATCGCGGGGCCCATCGGCCAGGAGCTGACCGAGGACGTCCCCGAGGGCCCGGCGGCGGACGAGGAAAAGCCCCCGGTCCCCCACCACTGGCATCTTTCCGACCTTCTCCACCCCTTCCGCAAGAAGTAGCCGCCGGCGGTATTCCTTCGCGGGTGAACTCATGGCCCTCGTACGATCGGGGCCATGAGTTCCAAGGACGCCCCGCCGCCGCTGCCCGAGCCCCTGCTGGTCCCGGTCGCGGACTCGCACACCCATCTCGACATGCAGTCCGGCACCGTCGAGGAGGCCCTCGTCAAGGCCGCCGCCGTCGGCGTCACGACCGTGGTGCAGGTGGGCTGCGACATCAAGGGCTCGCAGTGGGCCGCGGAGACCGCCGCCGCGCACGAGAACGTGCACGCGGCCGTCGCCCTGCACCCCAACGAGGCGCCCAGGATCGTCCTCGGCGATCCGGACGGCTGGTCCCGGCAGGGCGCCCGCCAGGGCGGCGGGGACGCGGCGCTCGACGACGCGCTCGCCGAGATCGACCGGCTGGCTGCCCTCCCGTACGTGCGCGCCGTCGGCGAGACCGGCCTCGACTACTTCCGCACCGGCCCCGAGGGCATGGCCGCGCAGGAGCGTTCCTTCCGCGCCCACATCGAGATCGCCAAGCGCCACGGCAAGGCCCTGGTCATCCACGACCGCGAGGCCCACGCCGACGTGCTGCGGGTCCTCGACGAGGAGGGCGCGCCCGAGCGGACGGTCTTCCACTGCTACTCCGGCGACGCCGAGATGGCCCGGATCTGCGCCGCCAAGGGCTACTACATGTCCTTCGCCGGCAACGTCACCTTCAAGAACGCCCAGCCGCTGCGCGACGCCCTCGCCGTCGCCCCGCTCGACCTGGTCCTCGTCGAGACCGACGCGCCCTTCCTCACCCCCGCGCCCTACCGCGGCCGCCCCAACGCCCCGTACCTGATCCCGGTCACCGTCCGGGCCATGGCGGCGGTCCGCGGGATCAGCGAGGAGGAGCTGGCGGAGGCGATCGGGACGAACACGGCCCGCGCCTTCGATTACTGATCCATAACGGTTACGTGTCGTAGTCGGGTCGTCGTGGAGAGTGACCGGTCGCGCGGCTAGGGTCCCGGCCTCGTGAGCACTCCCCAGGGTCACCGGGCCGGCGCCCGGCGCCGCAAGGCCACGCCGCCCGCCGCCGAGGGCCTGCGCCGGATCGTCCCGCAGGCCCTTGTCGTCGCCTTCCTCGCCGGCGGCACCAGCGCCTTCGTCGCCAACGACAAGGCCGTCCGCCTCACCGTCGACGGCGTGCCGCGCACCCTGCACACCTTCGCCGACGACATCGACGAGCTGCTCGCCGACGAGCACCTGGCGGTCGGCGAGCACGACATCGTCGCCCCCGCCCCCGGCGCCGACCTCGTCAGCGGAGACGAGGTCGTCGTCCGCTACGGCCGGCCCGTCGCCCTCACCCTCGACGGGCAGCGCCGCCGGCTGTGGACCACGGCCAGGACCGTCGACGGAGCCCTGCGCCAGCTCGGGGTACGGGCCGAAGGGGCGTACCTGTCCGTCTCCCGCGGCGCGCCGATCTCCCGGCAGGGCCTGGCGCTCGACGTGCGCACCGAGCGCGCGGTCACCTTCCTCGCCGACGGCCACGAGCGGACCGTACGCACCAACGCGGCCACCGTCCGCGAGGCCGTCGAGGAGGCCGGGCTCACCCTCTCGGGCCAGGACACCACCTCCGTGCCGCTCGACTCGTTCCCCCGCGACGGGCAGACGATCACCGTGCTGCGGATCACCGGCGGCGAGGAGATCCGCGAGGAGCCCGTCCCGTACGCCGTCGAGCAGACCCGCGACCCGGAGCTGTTCGCGGGCACCGAGGTCGTCGAGCAGCTGGGCGTGCCGGGCGTGCGCCGGGTGACGTACGCCCTGCGCACGGTCAACGGGGTGCGGCAGCGGCCGCGCCGGATCGCCGAGGAGACCGTGCGCGAGCCGGTCACCCAGCGGGTCCGGGTCGGCACCCGCCCGCTGCCCGGCTCCGTCGCCGGCGCCGACGGCCTGAACTGGGGCGCGCTCGCCACCTGCGAGTCGGGCGGCCGGCCCGGCGCCGTCGACCCGTCGGGGACGTACGGCGGGCTCTACCAGTTCGACCCCGGCACCTGGCGCGCGCTCGGCGGCAGCGGCGTGGCACAGGAGGCGACGGCGGCGGAGCAGACGTTCCGGGCGAAGAAGCTGTACGTGATGCGGGGCGCGAGCCCGTGGCCGCACTGCGGGCGCAGGCTGTACCGGTGAGGCGCGGGCCGGCCGGGGACGTGCGGCACGGACCGGCCGGGGGCGTGAGGCGTAGGTCGGCCGTACGGGCGCCCCGTACGCTGTACCGGTGAGCACCACCACCGGCCCCGACAGCCCCGACGCCCTCCTCGGCCCCGCCGACATCCGTGAGCTGGCCGCCGCCCTCGGCGTCCGCCCCACGAAGCAGAAGGGCCAGAACTTCGTCATCGACGCCAACACCGTGCGGCGGATCGTCCGCACGGCCGAGGTGCGCCCGGACGACGTGGTGGTGGAGGTGGGCCCCGGGCTCGGCTCCCTCACCCTCGCGCTCCTGGAGGCCGCGGACCATGTGACGGCCGTCGAGATCGACGACATCCTCGCCGCGGCGCTGCCGTCGACGATCGCCGCGCGCATGCCGCAGAAGAAGGACCGCTTCGCGCTGGTCCACTCCGACGCCATGCACGTCGAGGAGCTGCCCGGCCCGCCGCCCACCGCGCTCGTCGCCAACCTGCCGTACAACGTCGCCGTCCCGGTCCTGCTGCACATGCTGGACCGCTTCCCGACCATCGAGCGGACCCTCGTCATGGTGCAGGCGGAGGTCGCGGACCGGCTCGCGGCCCGGCCGGGCAACAAGGTGTACGGCGTGCCGTCGGTGAAGGCGAACTGGTACGCGGAGGTCAAGCGGGCCGGCGCCATCGGCCGCAACGTCTTCTGGCCCGCGCCCAACGTCGACTCGGGCCTCGTCTCCTTGGTCCGGCGCACCGAGCCGATCGCCACGACCGCGTCCAAGAAGGACGTCTTCGCGGTCGTCGACGCGGCCTTCGCGCAGCGCCGCAAGACCCTGCGGGCCGCGCTCGCGACCTGGGCGGGCTCGCCGGCGGCGGCCGAGGAGGCCCTCGTGGCGGCCGGGATCTCGCCGCAGGCGCGGGGCGAGGCGCTGACGGTGGAGGAGTTCGCCCGGATCGCCGAGAACAAGCCCGTACAGGGGGAGCAGAAGTGAGCGTCACCGTACGGGTTCCGGCGAAGGTCAACGTCCAGCTGGCGGTCGGCGGCGCCCGGCCCGACGGCTTCCACGACCTGGCCAACGTCTTCCTCGCCGTGTCGCTCCACGACGAGGTCACCGCGACCCCGGCCGGCCCCGGCGAGCTGACGGTCAGCTGCGAGGGCCCCGACGCCGACAAGGTGCCGCTCGACCGCACCAACCTGGCCGCGCGGGCCGCCGAACTCCTCGCCGCCCGGCACGGCATCTCGCCCGACGTGCACCTGCACATCGCCAAGGACATCCCGGTCGCCGGCGGCATGGCCGGCGGCAGCGCCGACGGCGCGGGCGCGCTGCTCGCCTGCGACGCGCTGTGGGGCCTGAACACCCCGCGCGCCGAACTCCTCGACATCTGCGCCGAACTGGGCTCCGACGTGCCGTTCAGCCTGGTCGGCGGCGCGGCGCTCGGTGTCGGGCGCGGTGAGCGGCTGACCGGGCTGCCGGTCGGCGGCACCTTCCACTGGGTGTTCGCGGTCGCCGACGGCGGTCTTTCGACGCCGGCGGTGTACGGCGAGTTCGACCGTCTGAACGAGGGCGTGGCCGTGCCGGAGCCGGCCGCCTCGCCCGCGCTGCTCGACGCGCTGCGGACCGGTGACGCCACCGCCCTCGCCGGCGCCCTCGCCAACGACCTCCAGCCCGCCGCGCTGTCCCTGCGGCCCTCGCTCGCCGCGACCCTGACGGCGGGCACGGAGGCGGGCGCCCTCGCGGGCCTGGTCTCCGGCTCGGGGCCGACGACGGCGTTCCTGGTGAAGGACGCGGAGGCCGCCGAGGCGGTCGCCGCGGCCCTGACCGCCTCCGGCACCTGCCGGACGGCCCGGGTGGCGACCTCCCCGGCGGCCGGGGCGCGCGTACTGGCCTGAGCGGCTACTTGTCCTTGGAGATGCGGGCGAGGAGCAGGTTCGGGTCCGGGTTCGGCGTCGTGAAGTAGGCGGCGCTGTTCACGTAGACCGTCTTGCCGCCGACCGCCACGGAGGTCGGGTTCTGCAGCCCGTCCTCGGCGGTCAGGACGGCCTTGTGGGTGCCGTCGGGGCGTACGAGGTCGAGCTCGTTCAGCAGGATCCGCGCGGCGAGCACGGTGTCGCCGTGCCCGGTGAACGCGAAGTCGTCCACGCCCTCCAGGCCGGTCGCCCGCGTCTGGACCGGCCCCGCGGCCCGGTCCGGGCCGGGCCCGATCGGGATGCGCAGCAGCGTGCCCCGGTCGCTGTTGGTCACCCACACCGCGCCGTCGTGCAGCTTCAGCCCGTTGGCGCCGAAGCCGTTCGGGGCCGACGGCAGCAGCTCGGTGCCGGACGCCCACACCCTGGGCTTGGGGTCGTCGAGGGACACGCTCCAGACCCGCCCGAGCACCGAGTCGGCGGCGTAGAGGGTGCCGCACTCCTCGTCGATCGCGATGCCGTTGGGCAGCGAGTTGGCGGGGAGCTGGGCGATCTGCTCGGGCGCGCTGCCGTCGGGCGCGATGCGCCAGATGCCGGTCTCGGCCGTGCCGGTGGCGTAGGCGGCGTACAGGACGCCGTCGTGCGTGCGGGCGATGCCCGTGGCGATCGCCGCCCCGATGTTCGGCGTCTGCGGGTTCGCGACCGGCGGCAGCTGGGCGAGGATCTCCGTGTGACCCTCCAGGTCGACGCGGGCGAGCTGGCCGGCGAAGGCGAAGGTCACGTCGGCGGAGCCGTCGGGTTCCAGGGCGATGTTCTCGGGCGTCTGGCCCTTGGTGAAGTCGAAGTGGGCGAGGATGCCGGGATCCGACACGGTCGGATCACCAGCCGTCGCGGGCGCGGCGGGCGCGGGCCCGGCGGCGAGCACGCCGAGCGCGGCGGTGCCGATCGCGAGGGCGGCGATGCGGGGAAGACGGGGCATGGGCTTCTCCTCGGAGGGGTGCGACACCCCACGAAGATGACGGGCCGCCAGGCGGTGGAGGGCGCAGCCGGGGCCGTGGGGTCGCCCGCGCGGCCGACCGGTGCCCGCCATCCGTACTCACCCACGAGCTGAGTATCCGGACGCTGACGCCGTCCCCCCGGGACCCGGCACCGTGCCCGTATGCGAATGGGCATGGCAATGACGACCAGCGCGCGTGATCTCGCCGCCGCGACCCCGGCGACCCGGGACCGCTACATCGACCTGCTGCGGGTGGCCTCGCTCGCCGTCGTCGCCCTCGGCCACTGGCTGATGGCCGCCGTCACGCCCGACGGGCAGGTCGGCAACCTCCTCGCCGTCGTCCCCGGGCTGCAGATCCTCACCTGGGCGCTCCAGGTCATGCCGGTCTTCTTCTTCGTCGGCGGCTTCTCGCACGCCCTCGCCCACCGCTCGCGCCCGCGGTACGCGGCCTTCCTGCGGGCCCGGCTGCAGCGGCTGCTGCGCCCCACGATGGTCTTCATCGTGGTGTGGGGCGTCCTCGCGCTCGCGGTCCAACTGCCCGGCGCGGACGGAGGGCTGACCGGGGTGGCGCTGCGGCTGGTGGCCCAGCCGCTGTGGTTCATCGGCATCTACCTCGCCATGGTCGCCTTCACCCCGCCGCTGCTCGCGCTGCACGAGCGGTACGGCTGGGGCGCCTTCGCCGGCCTGGTCGCGGGCGCGGTCGCGGTGGACGTGCTGCGGTTCGCGGCCGGCGTGCCGTACGTCGAGTTCCTCAACTTCGCCCTCGTCTGGCTGGCGGTCCACCAGCTCGGCTTCCTGCGCGCCGACGGCATGATCCGCCGCCCCGCCGTCCTGGCGGCGACCGGGCTCGCGGGCGCGGGGCTGCTGGTCGCCCTCGGGCCGTATCCGCTGTCGATGGTCGGCATGCCGGGCGAGCGGGTCTCGAACATGGCCCCGCCCACCCTCGCCCTGCTCTGCCACGGCCTGTGGCTGGTCGGCGCGGTCGAGCTGCTCAAGGGGCCGGGCGCCCGCCTCACGGCCCGCGCCCGGGTCTGGCGCGCGGTCGTCGCGGCCAACGGGATCGCCATGACCGCCTTCCTCTGGCACCTGACGGCGATGCTGGCCGTCTACGGCGCCCTGCTCGCCCTCGGCGTCCGCCTCCCCGAGCCCGCGACGGCCGCCTGGTGGGCGCAGGTCCCGCTCCGTCTGGCCGCCGCTGCCGTCCTCACCGCCCTGCTCGTCGCCGTCTTCCGCCGCGTCGAACAGCCGGTCCCGGCGGGCCCGTCCTCCGGTACGGGCGGCCCTCCCCCAGCCTCCGGCCGGGGGGACCCCCATCTCGCTTCGCTCGCCGCCCTCGGCATCACCCTCGCCCTCCTCGGCGTCCTCGGCCTCTCCATGACCGGCTTCGGCGGCCTCCTGGAGGGCCACACGGCCACCCTCGTGGCCTTCCCGGTGACCGCCCCGGCGGCGGTCGCGATGGCGCTGGCGGGCTGGTTCCTGGTGGAGCGAGCGGGGCGGGCCCGAGGAGGCGCTCCCGCACCCCTCCCGCCCGTCTACCCTGGAATGTCGAGCGATCCCCCCGTACAGGAGTGAAATGGCCGTCAATCTGGTCAATGTCGAGTCCGTCAGCAAGGTGTACGGCACGCGTGCGCTGCTCGACGGGGTCTCCCTCGGCGTCTCCGAAGGGGACCGGATCGGGGTCGTCGGGCGGAACGGCGACGGGAAGACCACGCTGATCCGGATGCTGGCCAAGCTGGAGGAGGCGGACAGCGGGCGCGTCACGCACAGCGGCGGGCTGCGGCTCGGCGTGCTGACGCAGCACGACTCGCTGGACCCGGCGGCGACGATCCGGCACGAGGTGATCGGCGTGATGGCCGACCACGAGTGGGCGGGCAGCGCCAAGATCCGGGACGTGCTGACCGGGCTGTTCGGCGGGCTCGACCTGCCGGGGTTCGAGAAGGGGCTCGACACCGTCATCGGGCCGCTGTCCGGTGGCGAGCGGCGCCGGATCGCGCTCGCCAAGCTGCTCATCGAGGACCAGGACCTGATCGTCCTCGACGAGCCCACCAACCACCTCGACGTCGAGGGCATCGCCTGGCTGGCCCAGCACCTGCGCAACCGGCGCTCGGCGCTGGTCTGCGTCACCCACGACCGCTGGTTCCTCGACCAGGTCTGCACCCGCATGTGGGACGTGCAGCGCGGCACGGTGTACGAGTACGAGGGCGGCTACTCCGACTACGTCTTCGCGCGCGCCGAGCGGGAGCGGATCGCCGCGACCGAGGAGGTCAAGCGGCAGAACCTGGTTCGCAAGGAGCTGGCCTGGCTGCGCCGCGGCGCCCCGGCCCGTACGTCGAAGCCGCGGTTCCGCATCGAGGCGGCGAACGCGCTGATCGCGGACGTGCCGGAGCCCCGCGACACCAGCGAGCTGATGAAGTTCGCTAACGCCCGGCTCGGCAAGACCGTCTTCGACCTGGAGAACGTGGCCGTCACCGCCGGCCCGAAGGTCCTGCTCAAGCACCTCACCTGGCAGCTCGGCCCCGGCGACCGCATCGGCCTGGTCGGCGTCAACGGAGCCGGCAAGACCTCGCTGCTGCGCGCCCTCGCCGAAGCCGCCGTCTCCGAGGGCGACAAGCAGCCGGCCGAGGGAAAGATCGTCGTCGGCAAGACCGTGCGGCTCGCCTACCTCTCCCAGGACGTCACCGAGCTGCCCGCCGAGCTGCGCGTCCTGGAGGCCGTGCAGCAGATCCGCGACCGCGTCGACCTCGGCAAGGGCCGGGAGCTGAGCGCCGGGCAGCTGTGCGAGCAGTTCGGCTTCGGCAAGGACAAGCAGTGGACGCCGGTCGGCGACCTCTCCGGCGGTGAGCGGCGCCGGCTCCAGCTGCTCCGGCTCCTCATGGACGAGCCCAACGTCCTCTTCCTCGACGAGCCCACCAACGACCTCGACATCGAGACCCTCACCCAGCTGGAGGACCTGCTCGACGGCTGGCCCGGCTCGATGATCGTCATCTCCCACGACCGCTTCTTCATCGAGCGCACCACCGACCGGGTCCTCGCGCTGCTCGGCGACAAGACGCTGCGGATGCTGCCGCGCGGCATCGACGAGTACCTGGAGCGGCGGCAGAAGATGATCGAGGCCGCCACCCCGGCCCCGGCGCCCGCCGCGGCGCCGAAGGCCGGCGTGTCCGCCGCCGACGCCCGCGCCGCGAAGAAGGAGCTGCAGAAGGTCGAGCGGCAGCTCGACAAGGTCTCCGAGAAGGAGACCAAGCTGCACGCCCAAATCGCCGATAACGCGACGGACTTCGAGAAGGTGGCCAAGCTGGACGCCGAGCTCCGGGAACTCGCGGGGGAGCGCGAGGAGTTGGAGATGCGGTGGCTGGAACTCGCCGAGGACGCGTAGAGAAGTCGTAGAGGACGCGTAACGAGGGCATCACGGGCCGGTCCTCCCTTGGGTACAAGGGACGGACCGGTCTCTTTTGCGCCATCAGGTGAGTGGTAGAAAGAAAACCCGCTCACTTTCAAGGGGGAAGCGCTGATGACCCAGCCGCCGAGCAACCAGCCGCCGCCGCAGGGATTCGGCGCACCCAACCCGGACCCGCGCCTCGGACAGGGCGTGCCGCCGCAGGCCCCGGCCACCCCGCCGGTTCCGCCGCAGGCGCCGGCCGCGCCGCCGATGCCGCCGCAGGCCCCGGCCGCGCCGCCCATGCCGCCGACCGTGCCGCAGGCCCCGCCGGCCCAGCCGGCCCAGCCCGGACCGTACGGCTACCCGCAGCAGCCGCAGCAGCCGCAGTCCGGCCCGTACGGATATCCGCAGCAGCCCGGCCCGTACGCCCAGCAGCCCGGCCCCTACGGCCAGCAGCCGAATCCCTACGGCGGTTACCCGACCGCCCCGATGCCCGGCGCGCCCGCGCCCGGCGGTGGTGGCGGCAAGAACCCCTTCCAGGGCAAGCCCGGCGTCATCATCGCCGCGGCCGCCGCCGCGCTGCTCGTCATCGGCGGCGGCGCCTGGCTCGCGCTCGGCGGCGGCGACGACGAGGACCCGGTCGCCAAGCCCACCAATTCCGCCACCACCACGCCCAAGCCGACCGAGTCCGTCGACAAGGGCGACGGCAAGGGCGACGGCGGGGACGGCGGCGAAGACGACCTCAACGCCGGCCGCAAGCCCGGCGAGGCGAAGGTCAACTGGCTGCTGAAGAACAACGTCGACCTGCCGCGCAACGGCGCCGACGTCTTCGGCCCGTGGATCGTCGGCGACACCGTCGTCAAGGGCATGTACAAGGGCGTCGACGGCTACAGCCTGGCCGACGGCTCCCCCAAGTGGCACATCGACCTGCCGTTCAAGCTGTGCGCCGCGCCGCCGGAGCCGGGCGCGAACGGCGCCATGGTCTTCGGTTACGAGGAGAACGCCAAGGACGGTGCCAAGTGCACCGAGCTCCAGCAGGTGGACCTCACCACCGGCAAGGCGGGCTGGAAGGCGTCCGTGCCGAAGGGCACCGGCTTCTTCTCCTTCTCCGACAACACCCTCGCCATCAGCGGCAACACGGTGACCGCGGCCGGCACCAGCAGCGCCTACGGCTTCTCCCTGGCCGACGGCAAGCAGCTCTTCGGCTACGCCGCCGGCTCCTCCGACAAGTGCAAGCCCATCGCGTTCGCCGGCGGCGTCAAGCTGATCGCCGCCATGAAGTGCCCCTCCGGCGACGTGAACAAGGAGCAGCAGGCGGTCAGCGAGGTCGACCCGGTCACCGGCAAGGCCAAGTGGACCTTCAAGCTGAAGGAGACCTGGGAGGTCGACCGGGTCTACTCGGTCAACCCGCTGGTCATCTCGGCCACCCAGCGCGACGAGAAGAAGTGGAGCGTCTTCGCGCTCAACGCCAACGGCTCGCTGCGCTCCCAGATCCAGGGCAGCGGCAACGACAAGTACGCCCCGCACTGCGGCGGCGGGTTCGTCATCTTCGGCAAGAACCTCCAGGGCTGCACCGGTGTCGCCGCCGACGCGAACACCTTCTACATGGCCACCGACACCTCCTACGGCACGTCCAACGAGGTCGTCGCCTTCGACCTCAACACCGGCAAGCAGAAGTGGCGTTCCAAGGCCCCTGCCGAGCAGCAGATGACGCCGCTGCGCATGGAGGGCTCGGACGTGCTGCTCTACGTCCAGCCCAAGTTCGACAAGGGCGGCGCGGTCGCGACCCTCGCCCCGACGGGCGGCGCGCCGAAGGTGGTGCTCCAGCACCAGGTCGCCACGGCCGAGATCGAGAGCTCCTTCTACGACGCCGGGTACGCCTACTCCAACGGCACCTTCGTGATCGCGGCCGGCCGGGTCTCCGCCGCCAACGACCAGGAGGAGAAGGAGACGAAGACCATGATGGCCTACGGCAAGTGACGCACCGCGCCCTTCCCTCCTTCCTCCTTCTCCCTGAGGTACGAATGCCATGACGCAGCCGCCACCCCCGCCGAACCAGCCCCCGGGGCCTCCCCCGGGAGGCTTCGGTGCGCCGCAGGACCCGCCGCCGGGCGGGTTCGGCGCGCCGATGCCGCAGCAGCCGCCGCAGTACGGGTACCCGCAGCAGCCGCAGCAGCCGCAGCAGCCTCCGTACGGCTATCCGCAGCAGCCGCCGACCGTTCCGCAGCCCCAGGCGCCGCAGTACGGCTACCAGCAGCCGGCGTACCCGCAGGCTCCGCCCCCGCCCGTGCCCGGCGGCACCGGTGGCGGCAAGAAGCTGTCGGCGCAGATGCAGATCGTCATCGCGGCGGTCGTCGCGGTCGTGCTGCTCATCGGCGGCGGCCTCTGGTACGCCAACTCCGGCGGCGGCGAGAAGGGCGACGACGCCAAGGGCACGTCGGGCGCCGCGAGCGGCGGCAAGGACGGCGGGCAGGACGGCGGCGGTGTCGGCGGGGACGGCAAGGAGAAGGCCCCGGCCGACCCGAAGTCCAAGCTCACCCTCCAGGTGCCGGTGCCCGCGGTCCCGGACGTCACCGACGTCTCCGGCTCCTGGATCACCGACAAGGCGTACGTGAAGACGGGCGTCAACTCGGTCGTCGGCTACGACCTCGACAAGGGCACGGCCCTGTGGACCCTGCCGCTGACCGGCCAGGTCTGCGGCGCCTCGCGCCACATGACGGCCGACTTCAAGGTGCCGATCCTCTTCGAGGCCACCAAGCGGGTCGCGCCGCGCTACTACCAGCCGTGCACCGAGGTCGGCCTGGTCGACCTGACCACCGGCAAGCTGGTGTGGTCCACCTCGATCACCGGCGGCACCGCCGGCGACAAGAAGGCGACCTTCGCCGAGGTCACGCTGTCCGGCCAGACCGTCGCGGCCGGCGGCCTCGACGGCGGCGCCGCCTTCGACGTGGCCAACGGCAACCCGCGCTGGAAGCCGCAGGCCAACGCGAACGACTGCGAGGACCTCGGTTACGGCGGTGGCGAGGGCCTCGTCGCGGTGCGCAAGTGCGGCTCTTACGACGACCCGACGGTCACCGTGCAGAACCTCAACCCGATGACCGGCGCGCCGATCTCGCAGTTCAAGATGCCCACGGGCGTCGACTACGCGGCGATCGTCTCCACCAAGCCGCTGGTCGTCGCGGCCGACGTCAACGACGCGGCCGGGGACGGCAGCGGCATCTCCGACTTCTTCTCCATCGACGAGAAGACCGGCAAGCTCAAGGCCAAGATCACGGCGGACTCGGACCACTACGCCGGCCGCTGCCGCTCGACGCACGTCGAGGGCTGCACGATGCTGGCGGTCGGCAACAACCGGCTGTACGTGCCCACCGAGGAGCACGAGGGCAGCACCGGCGAGTACGGCGACGAGACCAACGAGATCATCGCCTTCGACCTGAACACCGGTCAGACGCTGCCCGCGAAGGCCGACGCGGGCGACAAGTACACGCTGATCCCGCTGCGCATGGACGGCGGCGACCTCATCGCGTACAAGGTCCCGCCGTACGACAAGGGCGGCCAGATCGTCTCCATCAACGGCGGCACGATGAAGTCCACCGTGCTGATGGAGAACCCGGCCGACAAGACGACCCGCGACGCGGAGACGAGCTTCAGCTCGACCGGCGCCGAGTACCTCTTCGGCAGCGGTCACTTCTTCATCGCCGACACGCTCGTCAGCAAGACCACGTCCGCGTACGGCAAGCAGTACCTGGCGCTCGGCTTCGCCACCGCCGGCTGATCGCCGACCGGTCGTCAACGCGACCGCACCGAGGGCCCCTCCGGGATGGAGGGGCCCTCGGTGTTTTTGCGCGATTGGGGCAAAGCGGGGCGGGGGAGTGTGTAGCTTGCCGGGGCAGGGCGGAGGCCGGGGGACGGCCTGGCCCGGGAGGGGGAGGACGATGGGGGTTCGGCTCATGGTGGTCGACGACCACCGACTGCACGCGGAGGCACTGGCCTCGGCGCTGAAGCTGCGCGGGCACCGGGTGCTCGCCGCGGCCGCGCCGGTGGCCGGGGCCGCGGAGCTGGTGGTGAGCCGGGCACCGGAGGTCTGCCTCCTCGGTACGTCGTCGCCCGCCGAGCCGGGCGTCTTCGACCCCGTCGTACGGATCAAGCGCGAGCGCCCGCAGATCGCCGTCGTCGTGCTCGGCCCGGTCCCCTCGCCGCGCGGCATCGCCGCCGCCTTCGCCGCCGGGGCGTCCGGCTACGTACGGCACGACGAGCGCATCGAGGGCGTCGAGCGCGCCCTGGTGAAGGCCCGGGCCGGCGAGGCGGCCGTGGCGCCGCAGCTCATCCAGGGCGCCTTCGCCGAGCTGCTCAACCCGGCCGCGCAGCCCGACGACGAGGGGCTCCGGCTGCTCCGGCTGCTCACCCCGCGCGAGGCGGAGGTCCTGGTCCGGGTCGCGGAGGGCGAGGACACCCGGGTGATCGCGGCGGGCATGGCGATCGCGCCCAGCACGGCCCGGACGCATGTGCAGCGGGTCCTGATGAAGCTGGGCGTGGGCTCGCGCCTGGAGGCGGCGGCGCTGGCGGCGCGGACGGGCCTGCTCGACCGGGTGCCCGGGCAGTTCTCGGGGCCGCGCTCGTAGCCCACGGGCGCGTATGGGTGGTCGTTCGGGGTTCGGTGTTGCGCAGCGATGTTTGTTTGTGCTTTTTTATGGGAGGTTCTGTTGGGTCGATCCCGTGAGGAAGCCCCACCGTGAGGAAGCCCGCCGTGAAGAAGACCGCCACTCGTCTCGCCGACGGGCGCGAGCTCATCTACTTCGATGCGCACGACGTCGGCGCCGCCTCCCGCGACGCCGTCGACCGCCGGCCTCTCGAACCCGTCGTCTCCGCGTCCGGGATCCGCTACGACCCGCTGCTCGACGAGTACGTCGCCATCGCCTCCCACCGGCAGGGCCGCATCTACCACCCGCCGGCCGACAGCTGCCCGCTCTGCCCCTCCACCGAGCGGTGGCAGAGCGAGATCCCGGCCGCGGAGTACGAGGTCGCCGTCTTCGAGAACCGCTTCCCCTCGCTGTCGGGCGAGCACGGGCGCTGCGAGGTCGTCTGCTTCACCTCCGACCACACCGCGTCCTTCGCCGACCTGACCGAGGAGCGCGCCGCCCTCGTCCTCGCCGCCTGGACCGACCGCACCGCCGAGCTCTCCGCCCGGCCGGGCGTCCAGCAGGTCTACTGCTTCGAGAACCGCGGCGCCGAGATCGGCGTCACCCTCGCCCACCCCCACGGGCAGATCTACGCCTTCCCGTTCACCGCGCCCCGCACCGCCACCATGCTCCGCAACGCCGTCGCGCACCGCGCCCACACCCGGCGCAACCTCTTCGACGACCTCGTCGAGCGCGAGCGGAGGGACGAGCGGGTCGTGCTCGCCGGCGAGCACTGGACCGCCTTCGTGCCGTACGCCGCCCGCTGGCCGTACGAGGTCCACCTCTACCCGCACCGCCGGGTGGCCGACCTCACCGCGCTCGACGACGCCGCCCGCGCCGAGTTCCCCCGGCTCTACCTGGAGCTGCTGCGGCGCTTCGACCGCCTCTTCGGCGCGGACGCCCCGCCCACCCCGTACATCGCCGCCTGGCACCAGGCGCCGGCCACCGAGGACCGTGACGAGTTCGCGCTGCACCTGGAGCTTTTCACCGTCCGCCGGGCCTCTGGCAAGCTGAAGTACCTCGCGGGCACCGAATCCGGCATGGGCGCGTTCATGAACGACGTCTCGCCGGAGTCCGCGGCCGACAGACTCCGAGAGGTGGCAAGCAGTTGAGCAAGGCAGTGACGTCCAAGGCGGCGGCATCCAAATACCTGGTGACGGGCGGGGCCGGCTATGTGGGCAGCACGGTCGCCGCCCACCTCCTGGAGGCGGGGCACGAGGTCACCGTCCTCGACGACCTCTCCACCGGCTTCCGCGCGGGCGTCCCCGCCGGTGCCGCCTTCATCGAGGGCCGCATCCAGGACGCCGCCAAGTGGCTGGACTCCTCCTACGACGGCGTCCTGCACTTCGCCGCCTTCTCCCAGGTCGGCGAGTCCGTCGCCAAGCCCGAGAAGTACTGGGACAACAACGTCGCCGGCACGATGGCGCTCATCGCCGCGATGCGCGAGGCCGGCGTCCGCCGCCTCGTCTTCTCGTCCACCGCCGCCACCTACGGCGAGCCCGAGACCGTCCCGATCACCGAGTCCGCGCCCACCGCGCCGACCAATCCCTACGGCGCCACCAAGCTCGCCGTCGACCACATGATCACGGGCGAGTGCGCCGCCCACGGCCTCGCCGCCGTCTCGCTGCGCTACTTCAACGTCGCCGGCGCCTACAAGGAGTGCGGCGAGCGCCACGACCCCGAGTCCCACCTGATCCCGCTGGTGCTCCAGGTGGCGCTCGGCCAGCGGGACGCGATCAACGTCTACGGCGACGACTACCCGACCCCCGACGGCACCTGCGTCCGCGACTACATCCACGTCGCCGACCTCGCCGAGGCCCACCTGCGCGCCCTCGACGCCATGACCGCGGGCGAGCACCTCGTCTGCAACCTCGGCAACGGCAACGGCTTCTCCGTCCGCGAGGTCATCGAGACCGTCCGCAAGGTCACCGGCCACCCCGTCCCCGAGGTCATGGCGGAGCGCCGCGCCGGCGACCCCGCCGTCCTCGTCGCCTCCGCCGACGCCGCCCGCGAGCGGCTCGGCTGGACGCCGTCCCGGCCCGACCTGGCCGACATCGTCTCGGACGCCTGGGCCTTCGCCCGGAAGAAGGAAGAGGAGAAGCAGCGAGGATGAGTGGTGTCGCGGCGGAGTTCGCCGAGCTCTACGGGCGCGCTCCCGACGGGGTCTGGGCCGCTCCCGGGCGGGTCAACCTGATCGGCGAGTACACCGACTTCAACGAGGGCTTCGTGCTCCCGCTGGCTCTGCCGCACACCGCCGTGGCCGCGGTGTCCCGTCGCGACGACGGGATCCTGCGGCTGCACTCCCGCGACATCGACGGCGGCGTCGTCGAGCTCGCCGCGGACGCCCTGAAGCCCGGGGGCGTCGAGGGCTGGGCCGCGTACCCCGCCGGCGTGGTCTGGGCGCTGCGCGACGCCGGGCACCCGGTGGGCGGCGCCGACGTGCACCTGGCGTCCACCGTGCCGACGGGCGCCGGGCTCTCCTCCTCGGCCGCCCTGGAGGTCGTCACGGCGCTCGCCCTGAACGACCTGTACGGGCTCGGTCTCGACCGGCCGCGGCTCGCCCTGCTCGCCCAGCGCGCCGAGAACGCCTTCGTCGGCGTGCCGTGCGGCGTCATGGACCAGATGGCCGCCGCGTGCGCCGAGGAGGGGCACGCCCTGTTCCTCGACACCCGCGACCTGTCGTACCGTCAGGTGCCCTTCGACCTGGCCTCCGTCGGACTGCGTCTGCTCGTCGTCGACACCCGCGTGAAGCACGCGCTCGGGGACGGCGCGTACGCGGAGCGGCGCGCCGGGTGCGAAGCCGGTGCGCGGGCGCTCGGCGTGCACGCGCTGCGCGAGGTGAGTGCCGCGCAACTGCCCGACGCGCTCGGGCGTTTGAGCGACGAAACGGTTCGCCGCTATGTCCGGCACGTCGTTTCGGACAACGACCGGGTGGAGCGGACCATCGCGCTGCTCGACGCCGGGGACGACGTGCGGGCGGTGGGCGCGCTGCTCGTCGAGGGGCACGCGTCCCTGCGCGACGATCTGCGGGTCTCCTGCCCCGAGCTGGACCTCGCGGTCTCGGCGGCGGTCGGGGCGGGGGCGCTGGGGGCGCGGATGACGGGGGGCGGGTTCGGGGGGTCCGCCGTGGTGCTGGTCGAGGCCGGTGAGGCCGATTCCGTCGCCGATGCGGTGCGGGGTGCGTTCCGTGAGGCCGGCTACGGCGAGCCCGGCGTCTTCGCCGCCGTGCCGTCGGCGGGCGCGCGGCGGCTGGTGTGACGCCGGGGCCGCTCCGGTGACCGCGTTCGGAACTGCATGATTTACGGCGCGGATCTCGTCCGTCGGCCAGTGAGCCTCCTTGTTTCCGCGCCACAAATCACGCCTTACGTCCCGAACGCGGTCCCCTGCACGGCTCCCGCTCCCGTTCGGTTCACGCCTGCAGGTCGTGGGCATCTGCGTTTTCCCCACCCCGGCGGCCGGCTGCTTGTACTTTGGTCGCAGCACCGGTGGGGGCCGGTGCTGATTTCAGGGGTATCGAGACCCGCCGGGTACGGCGCCCGGGGCGGGGTAACTGTCATTCCACGGCGGCGGCCGTGCGAGCGGCGGTTCCTGCCTCCGGCGCCGTGCCCGCGCCGGGCCGTTCCTCGATCAGTTGGGGGTGTCCGTGGCCCGTATCCGGGTTCTGGTGGTGGACGACCATCGTGTCTTCGCCGAGTCGCTGGCCGCTGCCCTGGCCGCTGAGCCCGATGTCGAGGTCGCGGCGGCGGGGAGCGGGCCCGCCGCACTGCGCTGCCTGGACCGGGCCGCGGGCGAGGGGCGAAGGTTCGACGTCGTGCTGCTCGACGGTGATCTGGGGGACGGCGACGGCGTTCCCCTGGTGGCCGAGCTGCGGGAGGGGCGGCCGCAGCTGCGTGTCGTGGTGGTCGCCGAGAAGGACGACGCCCACCGGGCCGCGCTCGCCCTCCAGGCCGGGGCCTGGGGCTGGGTCGCCAAGGACTGCTCGCTGCAGCGGCTCCTCGCGGTGGTGCGAGGGGTGCTGCGGGACGAGACGCATCTGCCGCCGGCGCTGCTCACGGGCGTGCTGCGGGAGCTCACCGAGGCGCGGCGGCACCGTACGGAGAGCGAGGCTCTCGTCGAGTCGCTGACGCCCAGGGAGCGCGAGGTGCTGCGCTGCATGGTGGCGGGGCTGGGCAGGAAGGCCGTGGCGGAGCGGCTCTTCCTGAGTCCGCACACGGTGCGGACCCATATGCAGAACGTGCTGGGGAAGCTCGGGGTCCACTCGACCCTGGCCGCCGTGGCGCTGGCGCGGCGGGCCGGGGTGGGGCCGGTGGACGCCCCCGGACCGGCCCTAGCCGGGGATGTTGTCGAACGGGGCGGTCAACTGGCGTAGCAGACCGGCCAGTTCGCCGCGCTGCGTGCGGGAGAGCCGGGACAGGATGGCCCGCTCCTGCGCGAGGAGTCCGGCCAGTGCCTGGTCGGCGCGGTCGCGGCCCTCGGGCGTGAGCCGGACGAGCACGCCGCGCCGGTCGCTGGGGTCGGGCAGCCGCTCGACCAGGCCCTTCTTGGTGAGCCGGTCGATCCGGTTGGTCATGGTGCCCGAGGTGACCAGGGTCTGCGTGAGCAGCTGGCCGGGGGAGAGCTGGTAGGGCGCGCCGGCCCGGCGCAGGGACGTCAGGACGTCGAACTCCCACGGCTCCAGCTGGTGCTCGGAGAAGGCGAGCCGGCGGGCGCGGTCGAGGTGCCGGGCCAGGCGTGAGACACGGCTGAGCACCTCGAGCGGTTCCACGTCGAGGTCCGGGCGCTCGCGGCGCCATGCAGCGACCAGTCGGTCGACCTCGTCCTCCATGACGATCAGTGTAGAGGGTCTGTTGACGTAAAGTCTCTTGGCGTGAAGATGTTCGGCATTGAGAATCTTGATGTCAAGATATAGTCTTCTTGACTATGGGGAAGGGACCGGGCCGGAACTCCGTTCCGCTTCGGCAACTCGTTCCAGCAAGGGGGCTTCGAACATGCATTCCGTGGACTCCGCCGCACCCACGTGGGACCCACAGCAGTACCTGCGTCACTCGGAACACCGCACCCGGCCGTTCCTCGACCTGCTCGCGCGAATACCGCAGCTGCCGACGCAGGGCCGGCCCGCCCGCATCGCCGACCTCGGCTGCGGTCCCGGCAACGTCACCGTCCTGCTCGCCGACCGCTGGCCCGACGCCCACATCACCGGATTCGACCTCTCGCCCGAGATGCTGGAGCGGGCCGAGAAGGACTGGGCCGGGACCACCAAGGGCGGCGGCTGGCTCGACTTCCGGCCGGCCGACGCCGCCCACTGGACGCCCGACGACGCCTATGACCTGATCGTCTCCAACGCCGCCCTCCAGTGGGTGCCCAACCACCCCGAGTCCTTCGCCCCCTGGATCGACGGACTCAGGCCCGGAGGCACGTTCGCCTTCCAGGTCCCCGGCAACTTCACCTCGCCCAGCCACGCCCTGCTCGGCGAGCTGTGCGCCTCGCCCGAGTGGCGCGACCGCGTCGGCGACCAGGGCCGGCGCTTCGTCCACATCCTCGACCCCGCCGAGTACCTGCAGCGGCTCACCGACCTCGGCTGCGAGACGGACGTCTGGGAGACCACGTACCACCAGCTGCTCCAGGGCGAGGATCCGGTCCTCGACTGGGTGAAGGGCACCGCCCTGCGGCCCGTGCTCACCGCGCTCAGGGACGACCGGGCGGCCACCGAGGCCTTCCTCGCCCAGTACCGCGAGCGGCTGCGCGAGTACTACCCCGCGGGCCCGCACGGCACCGTGTTCCCGTTCCGCCGCATCTTCGCCGTCGCCAGGAAGGCCGCCTGATGTTAGTAGCCGTCGACCACGTCCAGCTCGCCGCGCCCGTCGGCAGCGAACCACTGCTGCGCTCCTACTACGGCGGCGTACTGGGCATGACCGAGATACCCAAGCCGCCCGTGCTCGCCGCCAGAGGCGGCTGCTGGTTCGCCGCCGGAGCCGTGCAGCTCCACGTGGGGGTGGAGCCGGACTTCAGACCGGCCCGGAAGGCCCACCCCGGGCTGCGGGTGCGGGGGATCGAGGCGTTCGCCGACCGCGTGGCGCGGGCCGGGGGCGCCGTCGTCTGGGACCACGACCTGCCGGGGCACCGGCGCTTCTACTCACAGGATCCCGTCGGCAACCGGCTGGAGTTCCTGGAGCCCGTGGAGCCGATGGATTGACACGGCCGGGGGCGGGGCGCCGTGCGGCGCCCCGCCGCCGGCCTCAGCTCTTGCGGTGCCCTATCAGGCGCGGCTTCTGCTCCAGACCGTCCAGGCCGTGCCAGGCGAGGTTCACCAGATGCGCGGCGACCTCCGCCTTCTTCGGCTTGCGGACGTCCAGCCACCACTGCCCGGTCAGCGCCACGCTGCCCACCAGCGCCTGCGCGTAGAGCGGCGCCAGCTTCGGGTCGAAGCCCCGGGCCTTGAACTCCAGACCCAGGATGTCCTCCACCTGCGTGGCGATGTCGCTGATCAGCGACGCGAACGTGCCCGTCGACTGGGCGACCGGCGAGTCCCGGACCAGGATCCGGAAGCCGTCCGTATAACGCTCGATGTAGTCGAGGAGCGCGAAGGCCGCCTGCTCCAGGAGCTCGCGCGGATGGCCCGCGGTCAGCGCGCCCGTCACCATGTCGAGCAGCTGGCGCATCTCCCGGTCGACGACGACCGCGTACAGGCCCTCCTTGCCGCCGAAGTGCTCGTACACCACCGGCTTGGACACCCCGGCCTTCGCCGCGATCTCCTCCACGGACGTGCCCTCGAAGCCCTTCTCCGCGAAGAGCGTGCGACCGATGTCGAGGAGCTGTTCGCGGCGCTCCGCGCCCGTCATCCTCACCCGGCGGCCACGCCGGGGCTTCTGCTCGCTCGTGCTGCTGGAACTGCCGTCGATCGCCACGCCTTCCATCATGCCGCGTCGGCGGACGCATTCCGGCGCCGGGCGTCGATCCGCTCCTTGGCCGGCCAGCGCACGTCCGACGCCCAGCCCAGCTGCTCGAACCAGCGGATCAGGCGGGCGCTTGAGTCGACCTGGCCGCGCAGCACCCCGTGCCGGGCCGAGGTCGGGTCCGCGTGGTGCAGGTTGTGCCAGGACTCGCCGCAGGACAGCACGGCCAGCCACCAGACGTTGCCGGAGCGGTCACGCGACTTGAAGGGGCGCTTGCCGACCGCGTGACAGATCGAGTTGATCGACCACGTCACGTGGTGGAGGAGCGCCACACGCACCAGCGAGCCCCAGAAGAAGGCCGTGAACGCGCCCCACCAGGACATCGTCACCAGCCCGCCCACCAGCGGCGGGATCGCGAGGGAGAGGATCGTCCACACGACGAACTGGCGGGAGATCGCCCGGATCGCCGGATCCTTGATCAGATCGGGCGCGTACTTGTGCTGCGGCGTCTGCTCCTCGTCGAACATCCAGCCGATGTGCGCCCACCACAGCCCCTTCATCAGGGCGGGCACCGTCTCGCCGAACCGCCACGGAGAGTGCGGATCACCCTCGGCGTCCGAGAACCTGTGGTGCTTGCGGTGGTCCGCCACCCAGCGCACCAGCGGACCTTCGACCGCCAGCGACCCCATGACGGCGAGCGCGATCCGCAGCGGGCGCTTCGCCTTGAACGAGCCGTGCGTGAAGTAGCGGTGGAAGCCGATCGTGATCCCGTGGCAGCCGATGTAGTACATCGCCGTCATCAGCCCCAGATCCAGCCAGCTCACCCCCCAGCCCCAGGCCAGCGGCACCGCCGCGACCAGGGCCAGGAAGGGCACCGTGATGAACAGCAGCAGCGTGATCTGCTCGATCGAACGCTTGTTGTCCCCGCCGAGGGTGGCGGAGGGCAAGGCCTGAGCGGAGTCGAGTACCTCGGATCGCGAGGTCTCCGAGGTCACCTCGGGGCTTGTGGTCATGGGTGTCCCCTGTGGGGTGAGGGTGAGGGTGCGCAACAGAAATGGAGCCTGTGGCTACGCTTCCGTAACCTACGGCGACGTAAGTATGGCAGCGCCTCGGCTCCCGGCAAGAGCGCCAAAGCCGGGGCGTGGCCCGCGCCGCGAACCCGGACACCTATCCTGTGTGCGTCGGACAGCGCGGTCCGCAAGCCTCCAGTACCCCTCCAGACGTGCTCAAACACTGCAAGGAGCCGCACCTGTGAGCAGTGCCGACCAGACCTCCAACGCCAGCGCCGAGCTGCGCTCCGACATCCGCCGACTGGGCGATCTCCTCGGCGAGACGCTCGTCCGCCAGGAGGGCCCCGAGCTCCTCGAGCTCGTCGAGAAGGTCCGTCGCCTCACCCGCGAGGACGGCGAGGCCGCGGCCGAGCTGCTGCGCGGCGTCGAGCTGGACACCGCCGCCCGGCTCGTACGCGCGTTCTCCACGTACTTCCATCTCGCGAACGTCACCGAGCAGGTCCACCGCGGCCGCGAGCTGCGCGAGAAGCGCGCCGCCGAGGGCGGCCTGCTCGCCCGCACCGCCGACATGCTCAAGGACGGCGACCCGGCCCACGTACGCGAGACGATCAAGAACCTCAACGTACGGCCCGTCTTCACCGCCCACCCGACCGAGGCCGCCCGGCGCTCCGTCCTCAACAAGCTCCGCCGGATCGCCGCCCTCCTGGAGACCCCGGTCATCGAGGCCGACAGGCGCCGCCACGACCTGCGGCTCGCCGAGAACATCGACCTGATCTGGCAGACCGACGAGCTCCGGGTCGTCCGGCCCGAGCCCGCCGACGAGGCCCGCAACGCCATCTACTACCTCGACGAGCTGCACGCCAACGCCGTCGGCGACGTCCTCGAGGACCTCGCCGCCGAGCTGGAGCGCGTCGGCTACGAGCTGCCCGCCGGCACCCGCCCGCTCACCTTCGGCACCTGGATCGGCGGCGACCGCGACGGCAACCCCAACGTCACCCCGCAGGTCACCTGGGACGTCCTGATCCTCCAGCACGAGCACGGCATCACCGACGCCCTCGAACTCGTCGACTTCCTCCGCGGGCTCCTCTCCAACTCCATCCGCTACGCCGGAGCGACCGAGGAACTCCTCGACTCGCTGAACACCGACCTGGAGCGGCTGCCCGAGATCAGCCCCCGCTACAAGCGCCTCAACGCCGAGGAGCCCTACCGGCTCAAGGTCACCTGCATCCGCCAGAAGCTCCTCAACACCCGCGAGCGCCTCGCGGCCGGCACCCCCCACCAGGAAGGCCGCGACTACCTCGGCACCGCCGAGCTGCTCCGCGACCTCACCCTCGTCCAGACCTCGCTGCGCGCCCACCGCGGCGGCCTCTTCGCCGACGGCCGGATGGACCGCGTCATCCGCACCCTGGCCGCCTTCGGCCTCCAGCTCGCCACCATGGACGTCCGCGAGCACGCCGACGCCCACCACCACGCCCTCGGCCAGCTCTTCGACCGGCTCGGCGAGGAGTCCTGGCGGTACGCCGACATGCCGCGCGAATACCGGCAGAAGCTGCTCGCCAAGGAACTCCGCTCGCGCCGCCCGCTCGCCCCGACCCCGGCACCGCTCGACGCCGCCGGCCAGAAGACCCTCGGCGTCTTCCACACCATCAAGGAAGCCTTCGAGCGCTTCGGCCCCGAGGTCATCGAGTCCTACATCATCTCGATGTGCCAGGGCGCCGACGACGTCTTCGCCGCCACCGTCCTCGCCCGCGAGGCCGGCCTCATCGACCTGCACGCCGGCTGGGCCAAGATCGGCATCGTGCCGCTCCTGGAGACCACCGACGAGCTCAGGGCCGCCGACGTCATCCTCAACGACATGCTCGCCGACCCCTCCTACCGGCGCCTCGTCTCCCTGCGCGGCGACGTCCAGGAGGTCATGCTCGGCTACTCCGACTCCTCCAAGTTCGGCGGCATCACCACCAGCCAGTGGGAGATCCACCGCGCGCAGCGGCGCCTGCGCGACGTCGCCCACCGCCACGGCGTACGCCTGCGCCTCTTCCACGGCCGCGGCGGCACCGTCGGCCGCGGCGGCGGCCCCTCGCACGACGCCATCCTCGCCCAGCCCTGGGGCACCCTGGAGGGCGAGATCAAGGTGACCGAGCAGGGCGAGGTCATCTCCGACAAGTACCTCATCCCGTCGCTCGCCCGGGAGAACCTCGAACTGACGGTCGCCGCCACCCTCCAGGCGTCCGCCCTGCACACCGCGCCCCGCCAGTCCGACGAGGCCCTGGCCCGCTGGGACGCGGCCATGGACACCGTCTCCGACGCCGCCCACTCCGCGTACCGGCGCCTCGTCGAGGACCCCGACCTGCCCGCGTACTTCTTCGCCTCCACCCCGGTCGACCAGCTCGCCGACCTGCACCTCGGCTCCCGGCCTTCGAGGAGGCCCGACTCCGGCGCCGGACTCGACGGACTCCGCGCCATCCCCTGGGTGTTCGGCTGGACCCAGTCCCGCCAGATCGTCCCCGGCTGGTTCGGCGTCGGCTCCGGCCTCAAGGCGCTGCGCGAGGCCGGCCTCGACGCCGTCCTCGGCGAGATGTACGAGCGGTGGGGCTTCTTCCGCAACTTCCTCTCCAACGTCGAGATGACGCTGGCCAAGACGGACCTGCGGATCGCCGGCCACTACGTCGACACGCTGGTGCCCGACGAACTCAAGCACGTCTTCGACACCATCCAGGCCGAGCACGAACTCACCGTCGCCGAGGTCCTCAAGGTCACCGGCGGCGAGCGACTGCTCGACTCCAACCCGGTCCTCCAGCAGACCTTCGCCATCCGCGACGCCTACCTGGACCCGATCTCCTACCTCCAGGTCGCCCTGCTGGCCCGCCAGCGCTCCGCCGCCGACCGCGGCGAGGAGCCCGACCCGCTGCTCGCGCGGGCGCTGCTGCTCACCGTGAACGGCGTGGCGGCCGGCCTGCGCAACACCGGCTGACCGCCCGTACGACATGACGGTGCCCCCACGGGAACTCCCGTGGGGGCACCGTCATGTGCTCACGCGTGACGTCAGTGCTGCTGCGCCTTGCGGCGACGCGTCACCAGGAACGCACCGGCGGCCGCGAGGGCCACGGCGACACCGGCGAGGATGCCGACGGGGGCGCTGGAACCGGTCTCGGCCAGGTCACCCTTGCCGCCGTTGTCGCCGCCGTTCGAACCGCCGTTGGTGGTGCCGGCCGGCGTGGTGGCCGAGGCGGAGGGCGACTCGGAGGAGCCCGGGGCCGTGGTGCTCGGCGTGCCGGAGGGCGTGCCGGTGCTCGGGGTACCGGACGGCGTGCCCGAGGGAGTGCCGGACGGGGTGCCCGAGGGGGTGCCCGACGGGGTGCCGGACGGCGTGCCGGACGGGGTGCCCGACGGCGTCGGGGTGCTCGTCGCGGGGCAGGTGTGCGAGAGGTTGAACCAGCCCTGCTTGACCTCGCCCGTGACCTCGGCGACGGCCGAGGTGAGCTTGGCGCCCGGCTCGGAGGCCACGTAGGCGTGCTTGTCGCTCGGCGGACCGAAGTCGGTGATGACGATCGGCGCACCGTTGTCGAAGGTCACCGTCAGCTTGGTGAAGTCCACACCGTTGCCGGGGATGACGAAGTGCCAGCCGTCCTTGTCGGCAGGAATCGTCGGGCAGTCTCCGTCGTGGCTCGCATCCGCGGCGCTGATCGGAGTCTTCTGGTGCAGCGGAATCGTCACCGGGTTGCCGGACGCGAGGGCACTCGGCGCCAGAATCAGAGAGCCCGCCATGGCCGCGACAAGCGCGCCGGCGGGTATGAGGGTTCGTCGCATATGGCTGCTGTCCATCTGATGAGAGATGAGGAATGCCGTGGGAGGTGGCGAGGGGCAGCCTATCCGTCACCTCAAGTCGCCCTTACCCAAGGGGCGATAACGATTCGGCGGAATCACGCCACCACGTCCGAAACCCTCAGAGCGCGAAGAACGCGGCCAGCAGCACCGCCGCCCCCACCCCCGCGAACCACCACGCCGTCCGCACCATCCGTATCCCGCCACCGACCAGCGGCGCCGCCAGCAGCAGCGCCCCGCCCAGCGGCAGCCACGCGTGCAGCCCGCCGCCCCAGCCCGCACGGACCGCCTCGTCCGTACCCGGCTTCACCACCACCGCCAGCGTCTCGCCCTTCTCCGCCGCCACCGAATGCGCGATGGACAGCGCGCGGTGCTTCGACGCGGCCGGATCGTCCGGCACGTAACGCCCACTGCACGTCTGCTCGTTGCAGCCCGTCACCGTCAACGTGCCGTGCTCGCGCCCCTTGGACAGCAGGACGTGCTGCGCCGTGTTCCACGACGACCACGCCCCCGCGACGACGAGGAACAGGACGACGAGGGCCACGGCTGCGTTACGGACATGCGTCATGACCCGCGATCGTACAGTCGTACCGCGAACCCGCCAGGCGCGGCGCCTACCGCGGCTGGGCCGGGCCGATCAGGATGTCGTCCCCGCAGATCTGGGCCGGCAGACGACGGCCCTTCGCGTCGGTCAGCTCCGTCGACGTGCCGTAGTCCCCCCGCGCCGGACGGGGCGGCGTCACGTACAGCGACGGGTCGAGGAAGCCGTCCATGAAGCAGTACCCCTGACTGGGGTACGGGTCGTAGAACAGCGGGAAGTCGGCCGTACCGCCCGGCTCCAGGACCACCCGGTCCGGCGCGCCCTTCCCCGGCCTCGGCTTCGCCGTCGTGCCCTGCGCCTTCCCGACGTGCGCGTCGAGCTCCGGATACCCGTCCAGGGCGCAGGGATCCGCACCCCTGTTCGTGGCGCTGAGCACGGCGGACGGCGCGTCCCGCCCGTTGCCCGACGTACGGGTCGTCTTCCAGCGCAGGTCCGCCGTCCCGCAGTTCGCCGCGCTCTCCCGGCCGCCGTCGCACCCTACCGCCCCCGTCAGCAGCGCCAGGCCCAGGACCACGACCGCGACCGTCCTCCGTGCCATCGAAACCGTCCCCCCAACAGGCTCTCCACCCTTACGGACAGGAGGATGCGGCAACTCCCGGGGAGGTTCCGGCCACGGACCGCCCGACGGGCCCTACGCGTTGTACGCGGACTGCGCCCGCTCCAGGCCCTCCGTCACCAGGCACTCCACCGCGTCCGCCGCCCGGTCCACGAAGTAGTCCAGCTCCTTGCGCTCGGTCGACGAGAAGTCCTTCAGGACGAAGTCCGCCACCTGCATCCGGCCCGGCGGCCGGCCGATCCCGAACCGCAGCCGGTGGTAGTCCGCACCCATCGCCTTCGTCATCGACTTCAGCCCGTTGTGGCCGTTGTCGCCACCGCCGATCTTCAGACGCAGCACCCCGTAGTCGATGTCCAGCTCGTCGTGGATCGCCACGATGTGCGCCGTCGGCACCTTGTAGAAGTCACGCAGCGCCGTCACCGGACCGCCCGAGAGGTTCATGTACGACATCGGCTTGGCCAGCACCACCCGCCGGTTCGCCGGCCCGGGCGGCCCCATCCGGCCCTCCACCGCCTGCGCCTGCGCCTTCTGCGCCCGCTTGAACCTGCCGCCGATCCGCTCGGCCAGCAGGTCCACCACCATGAAGCCCACGTTGTGCCGGTTGCCCGCGTACTCCGGGCCCGGGTTGCCGAGGCCGACGATCAGCCAGGGGGCGTTCGCGTCGTCCGTCATCTGCGTCTCGTCTCCTCGTGAATGCGAAAAAGAGACGGGGTGACGGGCCGTGGCCCGTCACCCCGTCTACGTCAGGCAGAGCCTACGGCTCAGGCCTCGGCGCCCTCGGCGGCCTCGCCCTCGGCGGCCGGCTCCTCGGCCTGCGCGGCCAGGACCTGCAGGACGACGGCGTCGGCCTCGGTCACCAGGGTGACACCCTTCGGCAGAACCAGGTCCTGCGCCAGGACGGAGGCACCGGCCTCCAGGCCCTCGACGGAGACCGTGACGGCCTCGGGCAGGTGGGTGGCCTCGGCCTCGACCGAGACGGTGTTCAGGACGTGCTCGAGCAGGTTGCCACCGGCGGCCAGCTCGCCCTCGGCGACGACCGGAACCTCGACGGTGACCTTCTCGCCACGCTTGACCAGGAGCAGGTCGACGTGCTCCAGGAAGCCCTTCAGCGGGTCGCGCTGGGCGGCCTTCGGGATGGCCAGCTCGGTGCCCTTGCCCTCGATGTCCAGGGACAGCAGGACGTTCGGGGTGCGGAGCGCCATGACGGTGTCGTGGGTCGGCAGGGCCAGGTGGACCGGGTCCGTGCCGTGGCCGTAGAGAACGGCCGGAACCTGGGCGGCGCGACGGAGCTGGCGGGCGGCGCCCTTGCCGAACTCGGTGCGGACGGACGCGGTGAGCTTCACCTCGGACATGTGCACTCCTCGTGTGGTGCGGTGACGGATGCGACTGTCACCCGGCCCGACTGGCGTGGGCCTGCTACGAAGAGCGCGTCGATAACGGACCGCCGGGATCTGTACAGATCCGGCCTCCCTCGCCGAGCAACCACGACAGTCTAGCGGCGCACCGCTCCGGCGCCCAAATGGATCACCCCGGGCACATCCCGGGACCACTCGGGAGCCCGACGGAGCACGCGAAGGACCCGCCTGCTCCGTACGAGGTACGGAACAGACGGGCCCTTCAGCAGGAACTACCGGATCAGCCGGATCAGCCGGATCTGCCGGAAGCCTCAGTGCTCCTCGAACAGGCTCGTCACCGAACCGTCCTCGAACACCTCACGCACCGCACGCGCGATCGTCGGCGCGATCGACAGCACCGTGATCTTGTCCAGCTCCAGCGAGCTCGGGTCCGGCAGCGTGTCCGTGAACACGAACTCGCTGACCTTGGAGTTCTTCAGGCGGTCCGCCGCCGGGCCGGACAGGATGCCGTGCGTGGCCGTCACGATGACGTCCTCGGCACCGTGCGCGAACAGCGCGTCCGCGGCCGCGCAGATCGTGCCCGCGGTGTCGACCATGTCGTCCACCAGGACACACACACGGCCCTTCACGTCACCGACGACCTCGTGGACGGTCACCTGGTTGGCGACGTCCTTGTCACGGCGCTTGTGGACGATCGCCAGCGGCGCGTCCAGACGGTCGCACCAGCGGTCCGCCACGCGCACGCGGCCGGCGTCCGGGGAGACGATCGTCAGCTTCTCGCGGTCGACCTTGGCACCCACGTAGTCCGCGAGGACCGGCAGGGCGGACAGGTGGTCCACCGGGCCGTCGAAGAAGCCCTGGATCTGGTCCGTGTGCAGGTCCACGGTCAGAATCCGGTCCGCACCCGCCGTCTTCAGCAGATCGGCGACCAGACGGGCCGAGATCGGCTCACGACCACGGTGCTTCTTGTCCTGACGGGCGTAGCCGTAGGACGGAATGATCACGGTGATGCTCCGGGCCGAGGCCCGCTTCAGAGCATCGATCATGATCAGCTGCTCCATGATCCACTTGTTGATCGGAGCCGTGTGGCTCTGGATCAGGAAGCAGTCCGCGCCACGCGCCGACTCCTGGAAGCGGACGTAGATCTCACCATTGGCGAAGTCGAAAGCCTTGGTCGGCACGATGCCGACGCCCAGCTGGTGCGCGACCTCCTCGGCCAGCTCGGGGTGGGCGCGGCCGGAGAAGAGCATCAGCTTCTTCTCGCCGGTCGTCTTGATCCCGGTCACAGCACTGTCTCCTCGACGGTTATCTGGCAGCGATTCCCCGCGCTCCCGTGCGCGTGTGCGAGCCAGCCGAATTTGTGTGCACGTATCACGGTACGCCGAGTTCGGCGTACTCGTTTCCGGTCAGCTTTCGCCGACGGACATCTCGGATGCGGCCTGCGCGGCCTGCGCGGCGGCGCTGCCGGGCCGCTTGCGGGCCACCCAACCCTCGATATTCCGCTGCTGGCCACGGGCGACGGCCAGCGAACCGGGCGGCACATCCTTCGTGATCACGGAGCCGGCGGCGGTGTACGCGCCGTCCCCGATCGTGATGGGTGCCACAAACATGTTGTCCGAACCGGTCCGGCAGTGGGAGCCGATCGTGGTGTGGTGCTTCGCCTCGCCGTCGTAGTTGACGAAGACGCTCGCCGCACCGATGTTCGTGTACTCGCCGATCGTCGCGTCACCGACGTACGACAGATGGGGGACCTTCGTGCCCTCGCCGATCGTCGCGTTCTTCATCTCGACGTACGTACCCGCCTTCGACTTCGCGCCCAGGTCCGTCCCCGGACGCAGGTACGCGAACGGGCCGACGCTCGCCCCCGCGCCGACGCGCGCCGAGTCCGCCACCGTGTTGTCCACCCGGGCGCCCTTGTCGACCGTGGTGTCCTTCAGACGCGAGTTCGGGCCCACGACCGCGTCCTCCGCGATGTGCGTGGCGCCCAGCAGGATCGTGTTCGGCAGAACGGTCGCGTCCGCCTCGAAGGTCACCGTCACGTCGACGAACGTCGACGCCGGGTCCACCACCGTCACACCCGCGAGCATCGCGCGCTCCAGCAGGCGCCGGTTCAGGAGGGTACGGGCCTCGGCCAGCTGCACCCGGTTGTTGATCCCCAGGATCTCCCGGTGATCCCCGGCGACGGAGGCACCCACCCGGTGCCCGGCCTCACGAAGGATGGACAGCACGTCCGTCAGGTACTCCTCACCCTGACTGTTGTCCGTCCGCACCTTGCCGAGCGCGTCCGCCAGCAGCTGCCCGTCGAACGCGAACACCCCGGAGTTGATCTCCTTGATCGCCCGCTGCTCGTCGGAGGCGTCCTTGTGCTCCACGATCTCGGTCACGGCACCCGTCGCCGGGTCCCGCACGATCCGGCCGTAGCCGGTGGAGTCCGGCACCTCGGCGGTCAGCACGGTGACGGCGTTGCCGTCCGCCGCGTGCGTCGCCGCCAGCGCCTTCAGCGTCTCCCCGGACAGCAGCGGCGTGTCGCCGCACACCACGACCACGGTCCCCTCGGGCGCCCGCCCCAGCTCCCCGAGCGCGGTCCGCACCGCGTGCCCGGTCCCGTTCTGCTGCTCCTGCACGGCGGTCCGCGTCCCGGCGTACTGCGCGTCGAGATGTGCGGTCACCTGCTCCCGCGCATGCCCCACGACCACGACCAGGTCCTCGGGCTCCAGCTCACGCGCGGCGGCCACGACATGCCCGACGAGCGACCGCCCGGCGATCTCGTGCAGCACCTTGGGGGTCTTGGACTTCATGCGGGTGCCCTCACCCGCAGCGAGGACGACGACGGCGGCCGGGCGGTTGGCGCTCACGGGAATGCCCTTCGGCTTCGGGTGGTGGACTTCCGAAGGATACCGGGGGGTACTGGGCGGGGTATGAGGAAGGGCCCCGACCTGGGAGGTCGGGACCCGAACCGAGCATGTGTGCTCCCGGGGGAGGACTCGAACCCCCATGATCAGAACCAAAATCTGACGTCTTGCCCTTAGACGACCCGGGATGGGCGTTATGTCCGATTTCCTCGGACCGCCGCGGAGGCAGCCCCTACTATGCCGCACCAGGCCCCCTCGATGCGACGGTACAGGTCGGCGCTTCCACGAACCCTGACGACCAGGCAGCCTCGATAGTCGTCTTCGACGTTCTTCCGCGCGGTCTTGGGGTTGTGGCGCTTGAGCGTCGTCTTCCCGAATCCGTCAGGGGCGGCGCCGGTGATCTCGGCCCAGTAGCGCTCGGCGGCGGAGACATCCGCGCTCTCGTGGATCATGACGTGGTACGTGTGTCGCTCCCGGTCGACGCCCAGCAGGTCGAGCCAGGCGAGGAAGGTCCCGATCATCCCGGGGTCGCTGTTGACGAACGTGACCCGTTCCCGGCGCGCGTACGACTTGTCCTTCGTTCCCTCGGCCCAGTACAGGGCCACTCCGATCAGGAAGAGCTCGCGCTCCGAGAGCTCGCCCACCGCGGTCGCGGCGGCCTCCTTTGCCCGCCGCCGCTCTTCGTCCCGGACGCGCAGCGTCGCCTCCCAGCCCTTGCGGGCGATCGCCGACGCCTCCTCGCGGGTGCGCTTGCGCTCCGGCTTGGGGAGGTCCCGTACCCACAACGAGATCGAGCTCTTCGAGCAGCCCAGCTCGACCTGGATCTGGTCGTACGTCTTGCCTTCCAGGCGTAGCTCGCGGGCGCGCGCCCGGAGGTCGTCCTTGGCGTTGGGCCGGCGGGTCCAGTCCGGTGGGGGCTCGCCTTCGAGGAGCCGGTTGAGGAGGTCGTTGTTGTCGACGTGGATGCGGTCGCGGATCTGGCGGCGGCTGAGACCCTCGCGGCGTAAGGCGATCGCCTGCTCGCGCAGGGACTCGAAGGCCGCGTACTTGCTCGTGCTGGATGTCATGCGGACACCGTCGTCCGGAATGCGGACGTCCGGGTCGAAAACCCGGTCGATTCATGCGTTCGAGGGACGGGCGTGCGTGCGCGTTGACGGGCGCCACCCCGCGGCCGGTCAGAGGCGGGAAAATCGGTGGCTCGCGCCCGTAGGGTGGGTGGCATGACCGCAACGGGGGCAGACCAGGACGTTCCGCGGAGCTGGTGGTGGTGGGGGAGACGGCGCAGTGTGGTGCTCGACGTCGGGCTGGCGGTGGTGTCCGCGCTGGAGTGCGGGCTCGAAGGGGTCGGGTTCGCGCAGCAGGCGTCGTTGCCGGTGCCCGTGGGGGTGCTGTTCGGGCTGATGGTCGGGTCGGTGCTGCTGGTGCGGCGCCGGTGGCCGATCACCGTCGTGCTCGTCTCGATCGCGACCACGCCCGCCGAGATGGGCTATCTGATGGGGATCGTCGGCCTGTACTCGCTGGCCGCCTCCGACGTGCCCCGTCGCTTCACCGCGGCCCTCGCCGGGATGTCGACCGTCGCCGTCTACGTCGTGACCGTGGTGCGGATGCGCGCGGAGGTGGCGCAGGCCGACGCCGGGACGCCCGACTTCGATCCGAGCGGCTGGTACGTGCCGGTCGTGTCGCTCTTCATGACCCTCGGGCTGAACGCCCCGCCGTTGCTGTTCGGTCTCTACATAGGTGCGCGGCGCCGGCTCATGGAGTCGCTTCGGGAGCGTGCGGACAGTCTGGAGCAGGAGCTGTCGCTGCTCGCGGACCGGGCGGAGCAGCGGGCGCAGTGGGCGCGGCAGGAGGAGCGGACGCGGATCGCGCGGGAGATGCACGACGTGGTGGCGCACCGGGTGTCGTTGATGGTGGTGCACGCGGCGGCGTTGCAGGCGGTGGCGTTGAAGGATCCGCAGAAGGCGGTGCGGAACGCGGCGCTGGTCGGGGACATGGGCCGGCAGGCGTTGACGGAGTTGCGGGAGATGTTGGGGGTGCTGCGCGAGGAGGCGCCGGTGGGTGCGGCGGCCCCTGTCGCGGCGCCGCTCGCGGCCGTGGGCCGGGCCGCTGCCGCGGCGGCGGAGGCGGCCGCGCAGGACGGCGGGCCCTGTCTGGACGCGTTGCCGGATCTGGTCGAGCAGTCGCGGCTGGCCGGAGCGGTCGTGGACTTCGTGGTGATGGGCGAGGCTCGCGCGTATGGCGCGGACGTCGAGCAGACGGCGTACCGCGTGGTCCAGGAGGCCCTGACGAACGTCCACAAGCACGCGGCCGGCGCCGAGGTCGTCGTGCGTCTCGCGCATCGCGGGGCGGAGGTCGCCATGCAGGTGGAGAACGGCCCGTCGGACGCCGCCGCGGCCGACGCCCACCTGCCGAGCGGCGGCAACGGTCTGCTGGGCATGCGGGAGCGGGTGACGGCGCTCGGCGGCGTCTTCGTGTCGGGCCCGACGGACGCGGGCGGGTTCCGGGTGAGCGCGGTGCTGCCGGTGGCGGCCTCCGCGTAGGTCTTACGGCTCCGGCGCCGCCGGTGGCGGGCCGCGCCTAAGGCTCTACGGCCTCGGCGTGGCGCCCCGGTGGCGGGCCCCCGCGTGAGGCCCTACCGCCTCGGCGCCGTGCGGCCGGTCGCGAAACCTGCCCGGTGGCCTACGGCCCCGCCACCAGCCGCGTCGGCTGCGTTCCTGTGATCAGTGTGCCGAGGGCCGTGTCGACGTCCGCGCCGAGGTACCAGTCCCCGGTGTGGTCGATGCTGTAGACGCGCCCTTCGGCGTCCATGGCGAGCACGCCGCGCTGTTCGCTGCCCTCGACCTCCTCGCCCAGCGGTGCCAGCTCGGTGTCGAGCGCGCGGCCGAGGTCGCCGAGGGTGCGGGCCAGGTGGAGGCCGGCGAGCGGGTCGACGCGTACGGTCGCCGGGGCTATCTGGCGGCCGTGGCCGGGGGCGGTGATCCGCAGGCCGCCGAACTCCGCCCACGCCTCGACGATGGCCGGGAAGACGGCGTGCCGGTGTCCGCCGGGGGAGACGTGGGCGCGCAGGGCGTCGGCCCACTCCTCGGCGAGCTTGATGTCCCAGCGGCCGGGCTGCCAGCCGGCCTCGCGGAGGGCGGCGTCGACGTTGACCGGGAAACGGGTGGTGCTGTGGTCGGTCATGGGCGTGGGTCAGCTGTTCTCGGTGTGCTTGGTGTTTTCGGCAGGGGTGGTCGGGTCGACCGTGAGCACGCCGAAGTGGTCGAGCATCGCCGTGCAGGACCGGCACGGCGCGGCGTAGCTGCCGTGCAGCGGGTCGCCGTCCTCGCGGATGCGGCGGGCGGTGAGCTTGGCGTGCTTGAGCGAGCGGCGGGCCTCGCCGTGGGTGAGCGGCTTGCGCTGGGCGCGCTTGGAGCGGGCGTTGTCGGTGGCGGTGAGGTGCCGGGAGAGCAGGATCGCCTCGGGACATCGTCCGGTGAAGCGTTCGCGCTGGCCGCTGGTGAGGGTGTCGAGGAAGTCCTGCACCAGCGGGTGGAGCGCGGGCGCCAGGTCGCCGCGGGCCGCGGTGCAGGTGAGGGTCTCGCCGCGGACGGAGAGGGCGGCGCCGACGGTGGGCAGGATGCCGTCGCGGCGGTGTCGCAGTAAGGGAGCGCGGCGGGTGTCGGCGCGGCTTCCCCAGCTGAGGCGTGGGTCACCCTGAGTGGGCATTGGTGCCTGTGTTGCGCTTGCGTGCATGGTGCTGTTCTTCCCCTCCTGCAATCCCCCGAGTTGCGGGAACAGCCTGCCAAACGCCGTGCCCGATGGGGAAGCTGGGGCGCGGAAACGTGCAATCGGCGTGTCGGAACCATGGCGGTTCTGTCATGCCGTCGTGACAGTTGGTCACCGTCCGTGCGGTGGCCGCGGTGGTCCGGGTCGTGCCCTTGTGGCACCGCATAGGCTGTGCGGACCAGCCAGCAAAGCCACAGGGCAGCAGCAGCCACTCAGGGGGCAACCGCCATGACGACAGGTCGGCTCGGCCAGGACACCGCGCCGCCGAACGCGGCGTACGCCGGGCAGCTCGTGCACTTCCCGGATCCGGTCCGGGCCTCCCGTCATCCCCGAGGGGTACGGGTGGACGAGCGCGGCTACCCGGACTTCTCTCCGTACGCGCGGGCGGCGGCGGAGATCGCCGATCCGCCGGAGGGTTTCGGCGTCGACGAACTGCGCCTGACGGACTACGTGTCGGCGAACGCGGCGCTCGCCGCGACCGGCCACGAGCTGTGGGACACGATCCCGGCGGTCGCCACGCCGCACGGCTGGACGTGGCACCACGTGGTGGGGACGCGCCGCCTCGAACTGGTCCCGGTCGAGGTGAAGGCCCTGCTGCGCCATCACGGCGGCATCGCGACGGCGGCGGGCGTCGACCAGGCGAAGCGCGGTACCCGGCCGCTGCAGGAGACCCGCCCCGCGCACTTCGGTCTGCCGAAGCGGGTCGTGTCGGTGTCGGAGCAGCAGGTCCAGGGCGTCGAGGAGGACCTCGGCTACCGCCTGCCCGGCGCGTACCGCTCCTTCCTCAAGGCGGCGGGCGGCTGCGCGCCGGTCGGTACGGCGCTCGACGCCGAGCTGGGTCTCCTCGTGGACCAGCCGTTCTTCACGGTGCGCGAGGAGGCGGGGATCAACGACCTCGTCTACGTCAACAAGTGTCTGCGCGACCATCTCACCAAGGACTATCTGGGTGTGGCCTTCGTGCAGGGCGGGATTCTCGCGGTGAAGGTGCGGGGCGAGGCGGTCGGCTCCGTCTGGTTCCTTCCGTACGACGACGCGCGCGACGCGGGTGCGGTGGCGGCCGGCTGGACGGTGAACGAGCGTGTCGAGCGTCTGCTGCTGCCCTGTGGTGCGGACTTCGACGCGTTCCTGCAGCGTCTCGCGGGAAATCCGCCGGAGTTGGAGACGGTGGCGAACCTGATGGTGGACGGCGGCTTCGCGCGCGCCGTGCCCGTTGTCCCGGTGGGGGAGTGAACTGGCTGTGGTGACCTTCGCGCAGGCGCAGGAGCGCGCCGAGGAATGGATCAACGGCGATGTGCCGGCGTATCTGCACCGTGAGGTGCGGGTACGCGAGTTCGGGCTCGGCTTCGTCGTCTGGGCCGAGGACCGCGAGGAGACGCGGACGCCGGACGGCGACCGGCTCCGTCTGGTCATCGCCCGCGACAGCGGTGAGGCCACGCTGTGGCCGGGGCTGCCGGTGGGTGAGGTCATCCGCCGTTACGAGGAGGAGTACGGCGCGGCCGCCGAGCCCGCCGCCTCGATTCCGGCCCAGGCCGCGCCCCGTATCGACCTCAACCAGACGTCCTTCCTGCTGAGCCCTCCGGAGTGGCTCCAGGAGGCCGCGGACAAGATCGGCCTCCCGCCGGTGGCGTCGAACGCGTCGCAGGCGACGGGGGAGACGACGGGCGCGGATGCGTCGACGGGGCTGAGTGCGGGCGCCGGTGCGGGTGCCTTGGCCAGTGCGGGTGCGGATGCCGGTGCCGGTGCCGGTGCCGGTGTCGGTTCCGCTGGGGGTGCGGGCGCGAGTGCCGGTGTCTCTGGTGCGGCGGGTGTGCCCGTGGGCGCCGAGGCCGGTGCGCAGGGCGCCTCGGCGGATGCGTCGGCGGGGTCCGGTTCGGCCGGGGGCGCGGGTGCGCCTGCCGCTGGTGAGTCGTCCCTCGGGTCCGGCGCGGCCGGTTCCGACGGGGCTTCCGCCGGCTCTGTCGGCACGCCGGTCGACGGTGTGCCGTCCGCGTCTGCCGGCGGGGCTTCCGTACCGCCGTTCGCCGTCCCGGCGGCCGACTCGGGTTCCGGCTCTGCGGGTACGCCGGCCGACGGCGTGCCGTCGGGCGCGCCCTTGGAAGCTGCTCCCGCGGACGCGGTGCCGTCCGCGTCCGCCGGTGCGGAGGGATCGGGGGCTCCGGCCCCGGCCGACCCGTTCGCCGTTTCCGCGTCCGCCGGGGCGGCCGGATCCGGGGCTTCCGCCCCGGGTGGCGCCCCCGTGCCGGGCGTCGAGCCCGTGAACGGCTCCTCCGGGGCCGGGGCCGGGGTCTCCGGTCCGGAGGCCACTCCGCTCGCCGCCGCGCCGGATGCGGCCGCGCCGAAGGGGAGTTCCGGCCCGGCCGGCGACGAGGCGCCTGCCTCGCCGTTCGCCGCTCCGGCGGACGCCTCCGCGCCGACCGCCGTGCTCGGCGCCGTGCCCGCGCCTGCGCCTGAGTCCGCGCCGTCAGCTGCTCCTGCGCCCGCGTCGGCCACGCCCGCTCCGGCCCCGTGGGCCGACGCGGCGGCCGGCTCCGGCGGGGCGCCCGAAGCGTCCCCGTCCCCGTCCCCGTCCGCAGCCGCGCCCGCGTCCGCCGCTCCCGCCCCGAGCCCCTGGGCCGATGCCAATGCCAGTTCCGGCGGGGCGGACGGCGCCGTGCCGTTGCCGGCGACCGTGTTCGCGCCGCCGTTGTCGGGGGCGGACGACGAGGACACGCCGCCGCCGGCGGTGGGGGCGGATGCGCCGACCGCGTTGATGAAGGGCGGGAGTGCGCTGCCGGCGACCGCGATCGCGCCGCGGATGAACCCGGACGGGACGTTCGGACAGGGCGCGCCCTCGACGCCGCCCGCGCCCTCCGCGCCGCCCGCGCCGCCCGCGCCCTCCTCCGGGCCGACGCCGCC